>NZ_JBFAMU010000359.1:0-5110 GCF_040656655.1 Micromonospora sp. NPDC049799 | reverse complement strand
GCGAGCACGGCGGCGCGCACCTGCCCGTCGATCAGGCGGCGCAGTCGCGCGACTCCCGGCGCGTCCGAGCCCGGCAGGAGTGATCCGGCGTACGCGTCGAGCGCGCCCGCCAGGTCGCCCGCGTCGAGGCGGTTGGCGACGGTACGGAAGTCGGCGCGCACGGTGCCGCGCAGCCGGTACGGGCGGGAGTCGAGCAGTTCCGGCCCGAGCACCCGGCGCAGGCGGGACAGCTCGGCGCGCAGCGTGACCGGGTGCAGCCGGTCGTCGCCGTAGAGGTCGATGCCGAGTTGCTCGCCGGTGCGCCCCTCGGGATGGTCGAGCAGCAGCACGAGCAGCTCGCTGTGCCGGCGGCCGAGCCGGATCCGACGGCCGTCCACGTGCAGCTCCGCCTCGTCCCGACCCAGCGCGGTGATCGTCGCGACGCCCGGTTCGACCGGTCGGTCCGCGGCGAGCTGCGCCTCGGCGGCCCGTGCCGTGGCCCGGACCAGCGCCAGGCTCTGCGGGTTGGCCAGGTGGTCGCCGCCGGTGATGTCGACCGCGCCGAGCAGCCGACCACTGAGCGGGTCGTGGATCGGGGCGGCGGCGCACGTCCACCGCTGCACCGGCCGGCTGAAGTGCTCGGTGGCGAAGATCTGCACGCTGTGGTCGACGGCCAGGGCCGTGCCGGGGGCGTTCGTGCCGGCGTGCGCCTCGTCCCACCGGGCCCCGGGCACGAAGTTCATCCGTTCGGCGTGCCGCAGCACCCCCGGATGTCCCTCCACCCAGAGCAGCCGCCCGTACGCGTCGCAGACCGCCATCAGGTGCGCACCGTCCTGGGCGATCCCGCCCAGCAGGTCCCGGAAGAGGGGCAGCACCCGGACCAGCGGGTGGGCGGCGCGGTAGCTCGCCAAGGCGTCGTCGGTCAGGTCGACCGGCGGAGTGCCCTCCGGGTCCAGCAGCACCGACCGTTCCCACGACCGGCGTACCACCTCGCGGACCCGCTGCGGCGCGGTCCCGGCGGCGAGGAACGCCTCGTGGGCGGCGCCGACCTGCGCGATCCGCTCCACCGGATCGACGCCGAACTCCAGGGCGAGCCACGGGTCAGCCATCGGCGACCTCCTCGGCCCCATCGTGACGCAGCCCACCCCCGATCGCCAATACCGGTTGCGGTCGACAGGCGACGTGGGGGCCGGGACATCGAGCCCGGCCCCTCGGGCGTGATACGAAACATTCCTTCCGGAACCGCTGAACCGTTCGGTGCTCCCTGCCCGTACCCGCTGACACCAGAGCGTCGGACGACGGGAGATGCGGTGAAGGTGCAGCGGAAGCACGTACTGGCGGTCGGTGTGGCGGCGGTCGCCGCGGCGGCGGTGGCGGTGGGTACCGGACTGGGCTTCGCGGACACCGCCCCCGCGCGGGCCTCGGCCTGCGCCGGTTCGGTGACCTTCTCCGCCGAGGGGGGTGCGCCGGCGGCGACCAGCAACCGGTTCCCGGTCGGAACGCGACTGCGGGTGACCAACCTGGACAACGGGAAGGCTGCCACGGTGACGGTGACCGGCCCGTCGGGCAGTTGTGTGCTGCTCAACACGGCCGCCATGGACCTGGTCCGGGAGCCCGGCAAGAACGTCGTCCGGCGCAACGTGGTCGAGGTGCTGGGCGGCGGCGACACCGCACCTCCGGCTTCCGACTCGACACGGCCCGGCGCTGCGTCCCCCGGTGCCTCCCGTCCGGCGCCCAGGTCGGCCTGCACGGGTGCGATCACCTTCTCCGCCGAGGCCGGCACGCCGGCCGCGACCAGCGGTCAGTTCCCGGTGGGTACGCGCCTGCGGGTGACGAACCTGGACAACCGCAAGACGGTCACCGTGACGGTGACCGGGCCGTCGGGCAGTTGCGTGCTGCTCAACGCGGCGGCGATGGACGCGATCCGCGAACCGGGCAAGAACCTGGTCCGCCGCAACACGGTCGAGGTGCTGCGCTAGGCGGGCCGAACCCTCGATGATCGCGCTCGATCGTGGAAGTAGTGGCCTCCGCCGCAATGGGAGGCCACTACTTCCGTGTTCCTGCACGATCTTGTGGCGGTCCTCGCCCTCAGCCGAAGGCGGCGTCGAGGATGTCCAGGCCGCGGGTCAGCTCGTCGTCGGAGATGACCAGCGGGGGCAGGAACCGCAGCACGTTGCCGTAGGTGCCGCAGGTCAGCGTGAGCAGGCCGGCGGCGTGGCAGGCGGCCGACACCGCGGCCGTGCGGACCGGGTCCGGCGTGCGGGTGCCGGGCTGGACCAGTTCCACAGCCAGCATCGCGCCCCGCCCGCGTACCTCGGCGACGACGCCGGTGCGCTCGGCGATCGCGCGCAGCCGGGGCACCATCGTCGCCTCGATCCGCCGGGCGGCGGCGACGAGGTCCAGCTCGTGCATGGTCTCGATGCTGGCGAGCGCCGCGGCGCAGGCGATCGGGTTGCCGCCGTACGTGCCGCCGAGGCCACCGACGTGCACCGCGTCCATCAGCTCGGCACGCCCGGTCACCGCCGCGAGCGGCAGGCCACCCGCGATGCCCTTGGCCAGGGTGACCAGGTCCGGTTCGACGCCCTCGTGCTGGCAGGCGAACCAGTCCCCGGTCCGGCAGAACCCGGTCTGGATCTCGTCGGCCACGAAGACCACCCCGGCCGCCGTCGCCCACTCCCGCAGCGCCGGCAGGAACCCCGCCGCCGGTACGACGAAACCACCCTCGCCCTGGATCGGCTCGATCAGCAGCGCCGCCACGTTCTCCGCGCCGACCTGCTTCTCCACCATCTCGATCGCCCGGGCGGCCGCCTCCGGGCCGGACAGGCCGCCGTCGCGCAGCGGGTACGACATCGGCACCCGGTAGACCTCACCGGCGAACGGCCCGAACCGGTGCTTGTACGGCATGTTCTTCGCGGTCAACGCCATGGTCAGGTTGGTCCGGCCGTGGTACGCGTGGTCGAACACCACCACCGCCGGTCGCCCGGTCGCGTGCCGGGCGATCTTCACGGCGTTCTCCACCGCCTCGGCGCCGGAGTTGAACAGCGCCGAGCGCTTCTCGAAGCTGCCCGGGGTCAGCGTGTTGAGCTGCTCGCAGACCGCCACGTACGACTCGTACGGCGCGACCATGAAGCAGGTGTGGGTGAAACGCTCGACCTGTGCCCGCACCGCCTCGACGACGCGTGGCGCGGAGTTGCCGACATTGGTCACCGCGATGCCGGCGGCGAAGTCGATCCACTCCCGGCCCTCGACGTCGGTGATGGTGCCGCCCGATGCACGGTCCACGTAGGACGGAATGACGCTGCCGACGCCACGCGCGACCGCCGCGCCCCGCCGCTTGTGCAGTTCCTCGGAGGATGACATGTGGGTCAGCCCTCGATGTTGTGCATGACGTGCTTGATCCGGGTGTAGTCCTCCAGGCTGTAGACCGACAGGTCCTTGCCGTGGCCGGAGTGCTTGAAGCCGCCGTGCGGCATCTCGGAGACGAACGGGATGTGCGTGTTCACCCAGACACAGCCGAAGTCGAGGCGGCGGGTCATCCGCATCGCCCGGCCGTGGTCCTTCGTCCACACCGACGCGGACAGGCCGTAGTCGACGCCGTTCGCCCAGCGCACCGCCTCGTCCTCGTCAGAGAAGCGCTGCACGGTGATGACCGGGCCGAACACCTCGTCGCGGATGATCTCGTCGTCCTGGCGGACGCCGGACACCACCGTCGGGGCGTAGAAGTAGCCGCGCTCACCGAGGCGCGAACCGCCGGTCCGCAGGTCCGCGTGGTCCGGCAGGCGGTCCACGAAGCCGCTGACCCGGGCGAGCTGGTTGGCGTTGTTCAGCGGCCCGTACAGCACGTCGGCGTCGTCGGGGGCGCCGGTCTTCGTGTTGCGGGCCTGGTCGGCCAGGGCCGCCACGAAGTCGTCGTGGATGCCGGGACCGGCCAGCACCCGGGTCGCCGCGGTGCAGTCCTGGCCGGCGTTGAAGTAGCCGCCCATCGCGATCGCCTCGGCCGCCGCCTCGATGTCGGCGTCGTCGAAGATGACCACGGGGGCCTTGCCGCCCAGCTCCAGGTGCGTGCGCTTCAGGTCCGGCGCCGCCGCGGAGGCGACCTCCATGCCCGCGCGGGTCGAGCCCGTGATCGACACCATCTGCGGCGTCGGGTGGGAGACCAGCGTACGACCGGTGTCCCGGTCGCCGCAGACGACATTGAAGACGCCCGGCGGGAGGAACTCCGACGCGATCTCGGCCAGCAGCAGGGTCGACACCGGCGTGGTGTCCGACGGCTTCAGCACCACCGTGTTGCCGGCGGCGAGAGCCGGGGCGATCTTCCAGACCGCCATCATCAGCGGATAGTTCCACGGGGTGACCTGGGCGCAGACACCGATCGGCTCGCGCCGCACGTAGGAGGTGTGCCCGGCCATGTACTCACCGGCCGAGCGGCCCTCCAGCAGGCGCGCGGCACCGGCGAAGAACCGGAACTGGTCGACCGACGGGGGCAACTCCTCGTCGGCGGTGAGCTGACGCGGCTTGCCGGTGTTGCGTACCTCGGCGTCGACCAGTTCCGCCGCGCGGGCCTCGACCGCGTCGGCGAGCTTGAGCAGCGCCTTCTGCCGCTCACCCGGGGTGGTGTCCCGCCAGCTCTCGAAGGCCGTGGCGGCGACCCGCATCGCCGCGTCCACGTCGGCGGCGCCGGAGACCGGCGCCTGCGCGAACACCTCACCGGTGCAGGGATCGATCAGGTCGGCGTAGCCACCGTCGGCCGGCTCGACGTACTCGCCGTTGACGAAGTTGCGCAGCTGCTGCTGGTCGCTCATGACGGGATCACTCCGAGGGGTTCCGGGGGTGCGGTCTGCGGCGGTTATCGCAATGTGTATGCCATCTTCGCTACTGAATTCGCGGCAGACAAGGGCTGTGGCGACTGTTTCCGTCGACTCGTCCGTCGTCTACGCTGCTCCACGTGGAGTCCGTACCGTTCTTCGTCGCCTCCCGTCCCGTCCACGGCGAGGAGGAGCTGACCGTCCACCACCCGTACGACGGGCGCGCTGTCGGTCGTACCACCCTCGCCACGGCCGACCAGGTCGAGGCGGCCGTCGCGGCAGCCGCCGGAGTGGCCGCGGAGACCGCGGCCCTGCCCGCGCACGCC
>NZ_JBFAMU010000358.1:0-5114 GCF_040656655.1 Micromonospora sp. NPDC049799 | reverse complement strand
CCGTGCCGAGCCGCAGCCGCGGGGCCGGCCGCCGGGCGCCGCCGAGGCGGGCGTACCGGGCGCCGCGCCGCCGGGTGACCGTCTCGCCGGCCAGCAGCAGCACGGTCAACACCACCAGCACGCTGGAGAGCACCAACGCCCCCGTGCGGTCGAAGCCCAGGTCGAACGCGACGAAGATCGCCCGGGTGAAGGTGTCCGTGCGCAGGATCGACACCGCGCCGAAGTCGGAGAGCACGTACAAAGCGACCAGCAGCGCGCCGGCCGCGGTGGCCGGGCGGATCTGCCGCAACGTCACGGCGGTGAAGGTCTGCCAGCCGCTGCGGCCCAGCGAGCGGGACACCTCCTCCTGGGCCGGATCCGCACCCCGGAGGGCCGCCGCGACCGGCAGGAAGACGTACGGGTAGGAGCACAGGGTGAGCACCAGCGCCGCCGGCCAGAACCCCTCCAGCCCGTCGACCTCGGAGACCCAGGCGAAGGCGGCGATGTAGGTCGGTACCGCGAGCGGCAGGGCCGCCAGCACGGCGAAGAGCCGCCGGGCCGGCAGGTCGGTGCGGGTGACGAGGAACGCGGTGCCGACGCCGAGCACCACGCACGCGGCGGTGACGACGGCGGCCAGGCCGAGGCTGCGCAGGGCGAGCAGGCCGACCCGCTCGGTCCACAGCTCGTCGGCGACCCGTGCGGCACCCGCCTCGGCGGTGCGTACCGCGAGGTAGACCAGGGGCAGCAGGGCCACGGCCACCGCGACGGTCGAGGCCGCGAGCAGCGTCGGGCGCGGGGCCAGCCGCCGCAACCGCCCGCGTACGCCGGACAGGGCCGGCCCCGGAAGGGCCGGCCCTGCGGTGGTCGTGGGGGTGCTCAGGGCACCAGCCCCGATTCGGTGATCATCTTGACGGTGGCGTCGAGCGTGTCCAGGTCGTTGAGGTCGATCGCCGGAACCTTCAGCTCGGCCAGCGGCGGCACGTACGCCGGGCCGGGCACACCGGTCACCACCGGGTACTCGAAGGTCTCCTCGGCGAAGTACCTCTGGGCCTCGGCGCCGAGCATGAAGTCGACGAACGCCTTGGTGTCGGCGTCCTCGGCCGAGCGCTTGAGCACCCCGACACCGGCGACGTTGACCAGGGAGCCGGTGTCGCCGCCGGGGAAGAAGTGCAGCTTGGCCTTGAGGCTCTCCGGCGTGGTGCCCTGCTCCTTGGCGACCTCGCCCAGGTAGTAGTGGTTGACCAGGCCGACCGGGATCTCACCGCTGTTCACGGCCTCCACGATCTTGACGTTGTTGTCCCGGATCTGCGGCTCGTTGGCCTTGAGCCCGGCGAGGAAGTCCTTGGCCTTCTGGTCGCCGTGCTGGACCCGGATCGCGGTGACGAACGCCTGGAAGGAGGCGTTGGTCGGCGCGACGCCGACCTTGCCCTTCCACGCCGGGCCGGTCAGGTCGAAGACGGACGCCGGCAGGTCGGCGGCGGTGACCTGGTCGGCGTTGTAGACCAGCACTCGGGAGCGGGCGCTCAGGCCCACCCACTCGCCGTTGCGGGCCCGGTAGGTCTCGGCCACCTTGCCGGTGGTCTCCGTCGGCAGGGTGGCGAACATGCCCTTCTTGGCCACCGTGCCGAGCGCGCCCGCGTCCTGGGCGAAGAAGGCGTCGGCCGGGGACCGGTCGCCCTCCTCCACCAGCTGGGCGGCGAGCTGGGCGGTGGTGGCGTACCGGGTCTGCACCTTGATGCCGGTCTGCTGGGTGAACTTCTCCAGCAGGGGCTTGACCAGCTGCTCGTTGCGGCCGCTGTAGACCGTGATGGTCTTGTCGTTCGGCTTGCCGGGGTCGCCGGCGCCGTCCTCGTCGGACCCGCAGGCGACCAGGCCGAACCCGAGCAGCCCGGTGGCGACCAGCGTCGCGGTGGACCTGCGGAACGAGACGGACACGGTGGGAACCCCTTCACGACGGTAGACGGGTGGCCGAGGGAGAAGTTAGCACAGGCTAACCTCACCGTGAACCGGAGTGCGGGTCGCATCACGTGGCCGACCGGCCCGGACGGAGCGTCGACGCCCCCGGTCCGGCCGGCGGGCGGCAGGATGACCCCATGACCCTCGTCCTGCCCATCGACCCCGAGGCCAACCGGCTGCTGGAGCGCAGCCCGCTGGCGCTGCTCGTGGGGATGGTTCTAGACCAACAAGTGTCGATGGAGAAGGCGTTCTCCTCGCCGTACGTCCTCGTGCAGCGCCTCGGCCACGAGCCGGACGCCGCCGAACTGGCCGGGTACGACCCCGACGCCCTGGTCGCGCTCTTCGCCACCCCGCCGGCACTGCACCGGTTCCCCAAGGCGATGGCCGCCCGGGTGCAGGAGGTCTGCCGCGTACTCGTGGACCGGTACGACGGCGACGCCGCCCGGTTGTGGGCCGACGCCTCGGACGGCGCCGACCTGCTCCGCCGCGTCGCGGAGCTACCCGGCTTCGGCCGGCAGAAGGCGCAGATCTTCGTGGCGCTGCTCGGCAAGCGCTTCGGGGTGACACCGGAGGGCTGGCGGGAGGCCGCCGGTGGGTACGGCGACCCGGGCGCCCACCGGTCCGTCGCCGACGTGACCGACGCCGAATCGCTGCGGCGGGTGCGCGAGTACAAGCAGCAGATGAAGGCGGCGGCGAAGGCGAAGGCCACCGGGGACTGACGCAACGGGCCCGGCGGCGGCTCGTTGAAGCGAGGTGACCAGGATCGCCGGATGAGCAGCGGGAGAGGCGCGGCCCTGCTGCGCCCGTCGGGCAGCTCGCCCCGGGCCACCTTCCTGGAGCTCTTCTTCGACCTCGTGTTCGTCTTCGCGCTGACCCGCGTGTCCAAGCGGCTGATCGACGACATCGGGGCGGGGGAGCTCCTCGTCGGCATCGTGCACACCCTGATGCTGTTCCTCGCGCTGTGGCTGGTCTGGTCGATCACCACCTGGGTGACCAGCCGGTACGAGCCCGAGCGGTCGGTGATCCAGCTCGCGGTCGCCGGCTCGATGTTCGGCAGCCTGGTGATGGCCGTGGCGCTGCCCCGGGCGTTCGAGGAGCGGGCGCTGACGTTCGTGGTCGCGTACCTGGCGGTGATGATCGGCCGTCCGCTGCTCATCGCGACGGCCCTGCGCGGACATCCGCGCCGGCAGGTGCCGTTCCGGCTGGCCGCCTGGGCGGCGGTGGGCGGTGTGCCGTGGGTCGCCGGCGCGCTCGGGCCCGACGAGTGGCGGCTGTCGCTGTGGGCGCTGGCGCTGATCGTCGACTGCGCGGCGGCCCTGGCCGGTTGGCCGGTGCCCCGGCTGGGGCCGGCGCCCGCGTCCGGGTGGCGGATCGAGGGCGAGCACCTCGCCGAGCGGTACCAGCAGATCTTCCTGATCTCCCTCGGGGAGACGATCCTGGTCATCGGGGTCAGCTTCAGCGGTACCGAGTACTCCTACGAGCGGGCGGGCGCGTTCACCGTCGCCTTCCTGACCACCGCGCTGCTGTGGCGAATCTACTTCCACCGGGCGGGGCACCTGCTCGCCGAGGCGCTGCGCCTGGCCCGGTCTCCGGGCCGTCTGGGCGCGTCGGCGACCCGTACCCACCTGTTCATCGTCCTCGGCGTGCTGGCCACCGGGGTGGGTTACGAGCTGGTGATCAACCACCCGTTCGGCCGGCTCGACCCGGCCTGGCTGATTTTCATCCTCGGCGGGCCGGCGCTGTTCCTGCTCGCCCGGGCGCGCTTCGAGTACGAGATCTTCGGCCGGATCTCCGCGCCCCGGCTGGTCGCGGTCGGGGTGTTGGCCGTCGCCGCCGCCCCGCTCACGGCGGGGTCGCCGATGCTGGCCCTGGCGGTGGTGGCCGCGGTGCTGGCCGGCGTGGCGGTCGCCGACGCCCTGCGCAGCCGGGGCCGCCCCCCGGAGATGTCGGCGTCGCCGCTGGGACGTGGCGAGGCCGCTGGGGGAACCTTCCCGGCGGCGCCCTGAACGGTCGGCGCGGGGCCGGTCGGTCAGGCGGCGGTCGGCCGGGACAGGGCGGCGAGGGCTCGCCGTACGTCGGCGAGGGAGACCGTCGCCGAGTCGTCCAGGTCGGCCAGGCCGGCCTCGATCCACTGTCGCATCAGGGTGGTGACCCCGATGCCGCGCGCGTCGGCGGCCGCCCGGACCCGCTCGTACGTCTCCAGCGGCAGCCGGACCGAACGGCTCACCATCGGGGTGTCGGTGTCCGGCGTCGGCAGTTCCGCCGCCGGGCTCTCGTCGATCAGCTCGGCGAGCCCGTCGCCGCCGTGGAACTGCTTGGTCGCGTCGTCACGGTTCATCGTCACGCCCCCTCATCGGCGAGATCTCCGCACGGCCTCGTCGTAGCGCTTGGCCTCCACGTCGCTCAGCTCGCGGGCGGAGAGGATGTCCCAGTCGTTGTCGGTGCCGTCGGCCTCGGCGAGCAGCACGGCCAGCCGGCGACCCCGGCGGGCGGTGGCGTAGACGACCATCACGTCGTCGCCCAGGTGACGGATGACCCGCCGGCTGCTGTGCAGCGCCTCCCAGACTTCCCTCGGCGTGACGTCGTAGACCCGCAGGTTGGCCAGAGCCTCCTCGGTGAAGCTGAACCTGCTGCCCACGGGCCGAGCGTACCACGCAGGTAACACGAGCCCCGATGCGTCGATTCTCGCTGATCAAGCACGGGGAGTGACAGGATGGGTCGTAATCCCCTTGAGGAGGTCCGTGGTGAAGCGTCAGGCGTATCAGCCGATTCTGATCACCGACGCCTCGCGCAGCCAGGACGACCAGCTCACCAGTCGCCAGAAGCGCTATGTGCTGATGATGGGCGTCCGCGTGGCCTGCGTGATCGTCGGAGCGGTCCTGGTCGGCGTGCAGGCCCCGCTGCTGTGGCTGTGGCTGCCGCTGGTCGGCCTCGGCATGATCCTCATCCCGTGGCTGGCGGTCCTGCTCGCCAACGACCGACCGCCCAAGGACGAGCACCGGCTGATGAACCGGTTCCAGCCGCGCCAGCAGGACGACACCCCGCCGATGAGTCTCACCGCCGAGGAACGCCCGCACCGGGTGATCGACGCCGAGCCCTGACCGGGCCGGCGCACCGGCCCGGCCGAAGCCCGCCCGCCCCCTCAGGTCCCCGGTCGCGCTCCCACCCGGGAGACCGCC
>NZ_JBFAMU010000357.1:0-5128 GCF_040656655.1 Micromonospora sp. NPDC049799 | reverse complement strand
GTCCAAGCCGGCCACGCCGCCCGCCCAGCGGACGCCGCATGCCGCCGCGGCCGGCGCCGCCGCCGCTGCGGGGGCCGCCGCCGCGAACGCGCCGGCCGACCCGACGCCGGATGCTCCGGCCGACCCGACACCGAGCACGTCGGACGCCTCGCCGACCGCCCGGGTCGACGCCCCCGCGCCCACGTCGGACACCGCGCCGACGGCGAAGGTCGACGCGCCGAAGCCGGCGGCCGCGAAGCCGGCACCGGTCAACCCGACCTCGGTGATGCCCGCGCCGGTCAGCCCGCCGTCCGGTCGGGCGACGGTGATCGCCGGCGACGGTACGAAGCCCGACCACACCCGCCGTAACGTGCTCATCGGTGCGCTGGTCGCGCTGCTGCTCCTCGGCCTGGTCATCGTGGTGCCGCTGCTGAACAGCGGTGACGGCGACGGAGAAGGCGGTGGTGACGCCCCGCAGGCCGGCGCGACCTGCACCGCCGCCCCCACGTCCGCACCCGCACCGTCGGCCTCGGACCCGGCCGCGCCGGCACCGACCAGCGCGGCCCCCACCCCGACCCGGTCGGCCACCCCCTCGGCCGACCCGAACGTGCTGCCGGCGGGTTGGACGCGGCACGAGGGGCCAACCTTCTCCATCCCGGTCCCGCCGGGCTGGCGGGTCACCAGCACCGGCTCCGACACGGTCATCTTCCGGCAGTCCGGCGGGGTGGGCGAGATGCTGGTCCAGTGGGGCAGCAACCCCAAGGCGGACGCGGTCGCCGACTGGAAAAGCCAGGAGCCGGCCCGCAAGCGATTCGTCAACGACTACGAGTACCTGAGCATCGAGCGTTGCGACTGGTACCGCACGTGTGCGGACTGGGAGTGGCTGGAGAGCCGGGACGGCGCCCGGATCCATGTGCGCAACCGCGGCTTCGCCACCGCGAGCAACCGTGGCTACGCCATCCGGTGGGAGATCGCGGAGTCCGAGTGGCAGGCCAACCTGGCCGCCTTCGACCAGGTCGTGAAGGGGTTCAAGCCCGACCGGGTGAACTGACTGGCGGGATTCGCGTCCCCGGTGATATTCGTTCGCATGTCCTTCCGTCGTACGGGGTACCTGTACGTCACGACGGAAGGGAGGGTTCGACATGGGTTATCGACGGAAGAACGCCCGACCCCGGGTGGCACTGTGGATGCTGGTCGCCCTCGGCGACATCGTCCTCCTGCTGGCCAGCGTGGGAATGCCGCTGTTGGTGGCGCTGCTCAGCGTCGTGACGGTCACCCTCGGCGGGCTCGGCGTCCGGCGGATGACGCGACGTGGCGCGCTCACGTCGAACGACGCGGTGGCCGTTCCGGCGGTGGCGCGGCGACGAGCCTGAGGCGCTTTCCGCCCGGCAGGTTGCGTGGCGGCAGCCGGACCAGTTGTCGACCGTACGGTGACAGCCGATCCCGCTGCCGCCAACTGCGTCAGCGGGTGTTGTTCGCCAGCGCGATCAGGCGCGTTCTGTCGCCGTTCCAGTAGTTGCGGTCCACGTCCCCGCTGATGCCGGAGACGCGGCCGGTCGCCGTGTACTGCCAGAAGCTCCACACCGAGGCACCGGCCGGCAGCGCACCGGGCGTGCTCGACCAGCGGGCCAACCAGAGCGGGTGGTTCGCCCACGGACCGGTCCAGTTGCCGGTGCACTGGTTCCACCAGCTCGTGGTGGTGTAGATGACCGCGTACCGGCCGGTGCGCGAGCGGTAGGTGCTCAGGAAGTCCTGGATCCAGTTCCGCATCCCGGTGGTGCTGAGGCCGTAGCAGTACCCGCCGCTGTACGGGTTCGCCTCGATGTCCAGCGCCGCCGGCAGGGTGCGGCTGTCCGCCGACCACGCGCCGCCGTTGGAAGCGAGGTAGTTGGCCTGCGTCGCGCCGGAGGAGATGTTGGGCCGGGCGAAGTGGTACGCCCCGCGGATCACCCCGGCGTAGTAGGCGTTGGTGTAGTTGCTGTTGAAGTTCGGGTCCCGGTAGCTCGTACCCTCGGTGGCCTTGATGAACGCGAACTGGATGCCGGCGTTGCGGACGCTCGTCCAGTTGATGGTGCCCTGGTAGCGCGAGACGTCGATGCCGGGTGTGGTGGCGGCGGCGGCGGGGGTGGCGGTGGCGACGAGCGCCGCCGCCGCGGCGGCCAGGGCCGCGAGGCCGCCGGCGAGCATTCGGCGCAGGGATGATCGGGTACGGGTCACGAGAACCTCCCGAGAGACAGGTATCTATTGACACCTATCTTTGAAGGGAAGTGCCCGCAACCGCAAGGGGTGCCGAGGAAACCTTCAGCGCAGCGTCCCCGGGTCGAGCCGCCAGCGGAAGGGCTCGGCCAGGCTCAGTTCCTCGCCGGCCTTCGCCACCTGGTCCTCGACGTAGTGCCCGCCGTCGAGCCGGTACAGCCGCAGCGAGTGGCCGGCACCGTCCTGCTCGACCAGCAGGTACCAGGGAATCCGGGCGATCGCGTAGAGCTGCATCTTGAGTACCCGGTCGGCCCCGGGCTGCACTCACCTGCGTCCACCTCCTGTTCCGATCGCCACCCGGTCAGCCTCACACGATACGAGGCGGTGGCCCCGGACCGACACGGATCATGCCGGTAGGCTCGCGCCCCATGGTGTCGATCGACGGGCTCTCCGACCTCTGGAACCGCCTCCTCAGCGCACAGCCCGACCCACCCCCGCTGCTGGTCCTGCTGACCGGGCTCGCCGCGCTGGTGGTGGTCTCCACCCGGCTGCCGTGGCGGGTCGCCCGCAACGCGGTGACCATCGCCCACGAGGGCGGGCACGCGCTGGCCGCTCTGCTGACCGGTCGCCGGCTGCACGGCATCCGGCTGCACTCGGACACCTCCGGCCTGACCCTCTCCGCCGGCCGGCCCACCGGCCCCGGAATGATCCTCACCCTGCTCGCGGGCTACGTCGCGCCACCTCTCGTGGGCCTCGCCGGCGCGTGGCTGCTCGGCGGGAACCGGATCACCCTGCTGCTCTGGGTCGCCGTGGCGCTGCTGCTCGCCATGCTGGTGCTGATCCGCAACGTCTACGGTGTGCTGTCGCTGCTGGTCACCGGCGGGATCGTCCTCGCCGTCTCCTGGTACGCGAGCCCGCAGGTCCAGGCCGCGTTCGCGTACACCGGGGTGTGGTTCCTGCTGCTCGGTGGCGTGCGGCCGGTGGTGGAGCTGCAGCGGCTGCGGGCCCGGGGCCGCATGCCGGCCTCCGACGCCGACCAGCTCGCCGGGATCACGCCGCTGCCCGCGTTCTTCTGGGTGACCGTCTTCGCCCTGGTCAACCTGGTCGCCCTGGTCGCCGGAGCCCTGCTGCTCGCCGGCCCGCTGCTCACCGACGCGGGCATCACCGTCTGACCGGTCCGGACCGGACGGGCGCGGGCACGGGCGGGCCAGAGGGCAGAATGGGTCCGTGCGATACGTGATCATCGGGGCTGGTGCGGTCGGCGGGACCATCGGCGTATGCCTGGGGGAGAGCGGCCACGACGTGACCCTGGTGGCGCGCGGCGCGCACCTGGACGCGATCCGTCGGCGGGGTCTGACCCTGCGCCGGCCGGACCGCGACACCACCTGGCGGGGGTCGGCGGTCGACGGGCCGGGCGCCGAGCCGTTGCCGACGGACACCGTGCTGGTGCTGACCGTGAAGTCGCAGGACACCGATGCCGCCCTGGCGGCGTGGGCGGACGCGCCGGTGGCCGGCGGCGGTACGGCGGCACAGCGGCTGCCCCTGTTCACCGCGCAGAACGGGGTGGCCAACGAGGCCGCCGCGCTGCGGCTCTTCGCCGACGTGCACGGGGTCTGCGTGTGGCTGCCCGCCACCCACCTGGACCCGGGCGTGGTGGTGGCCAACGGTCATCCGCACCCGGGGATGCTGCACCTCGGCCGGTATCCGTCCGGGGTGGACGGCGTCGACCGGGCGGTCGCCGCCGACCTCACCACCGCCGGCTTCGTCGCTCCGGTGCGGGACGACGTGATGCGCTGGAAGTACGGCAAGCTGCTGGCCAACCTCGGCAACGGGCTGCAGGCGCTGCTCGGCCGGGACGTCCCCGACGACCTCCGGGACCGGGTACGCGCCGAGGGCGAGGCGGTGCTGGCGGCGGCCGGCATCCCGCACACCAGCCGGGCCGAGGAGGCCGCCGAGCGGGGTGACCTCGTCGGGCACCGTCCGGTGGGTGGTGCGGACCGGGCCGGCGGTTCCACCTGGCAGAGCCTGGCCCGGGGGGCCGGCTCCGCCGAGGCCGACCACCTGAACGGCGAGGTCGTGCTGCTCGGCCGGCTGCACGGGGTGCCGACGCCGGCGAACGCCGCCGTGCAGCTCGGGGTACGCCGCGCGCTGCGCGAGGGCATCCCCGCCGGCGAGTTCCCGATCGCCGAGTTGGAGAAGCTGCTCGCCTGACTGTGAGCATGGCGCCCGTGTGCGGGCCGCGAGAAAACCCCTTGAGAACCGGCAACCGGACCGGCCCGCGGGTGCGTGTCTCCTGAGACCGCCACGGGGGAGGTAGCAGGTGCCGGACGTCGACGGGTTCGACGACTTCTACCGGGGCAGCCGGCAACGGCTGCTCGGGTTCGTCTACGTGCTCACCGGTGACCTGGGCGAGGCACAGGACGCCGTGCAGGAGGCGTACATCAGGGCGTGGCAGCGCTGGTCGACGGTGGGCGGGTACGACGATCCGGAGGCGTGGGTGCGGGTGGTGGCGAGCCGGATCGCGGTGAGCCGCTGGCGGAGCCTGCGCAGCCGGTCCCGCGCCTACCTGCGGCACGGGGCAGAACCGAGCGCGCCCGGTCCCGGCACCGACACCGTCGAGGTGGTCGCCGCACTGCGCCGGCTGCCCGAGGAGCAGCGCACCGCGCTGGCCCTGTACTACCTGCTCGGCATGCCGGTGGCGGAGGTGGCCCGGGAGACCGAGGCGCCCGTCGGCACGGTCAAGGCCCGACTTTCCCGGGGGCGCACCGCGCTCGCCGGCCTGCTCGCCGTCTCTGATTTGGAGGAGGCCTGATGTCCGAGCACCTGACCTTCGAGCGGCTGCACCGGGAGCTGAGCGGGGTCCGCTGGGCCGAAGCGGCCGGCGCTGCGGCGGCACCCCGTGGCGGGCGAGCCGGTCGGCGATCTGGTCGGCGATCTCGCCGGTGTGCAGGTC
>NZ_JBFAMU010000356.1:0-5180 GCF_040656655.1 Micromonospora sp. NPDC049799 | reverse complement strand
GACAACTCCTCCACGGACGACAGCGTCGAGGTCGCGAAGTCCTTCGGGTACCCCGTCATCTCGCTGCCGAACGTCGGCTTCGGCAAGGCGATCAACGCCGCGGCGGACACCCTCCCCGACGCTGACGCCTACTTCCTCCTCAACCCCGACTGCCACATCACCCCCGAGTCCTTCACGCACCTCGTGGAGGCCCTGCGGGTCGACTCGAAGCTGGGGGTGGTCGCGCCGCTCATGCGCTACCCCGACGGGCGTTTCGGGATCTCGGCCGGGCCCGAGCCGAGCATCGCGAAGGAATGGCTGGCGGCGCTGAAGGTCGACCATCTCGTGCCGAGGCGCCTGAAGCAGTACCTGGCTCGCGCGACACCCTTGCGCAAGAAGTTCCAGATGCTCGAGTATCTCGACGTCGAGCCGACCGGCGAGGTGCGCCAGGCTGCCTGGGTGAGTGGCTTCTGCATGCTCGTACGAGGTGATGCCTTCCGCTCCATCGATGGATTCGACCCTGGCTTCTTCCTCTACTTCGAGGACGTCGACCTGTGCACGCGGCTGCACGCCGCCGGCTGGGGCGTCGCGTCGGTCGGGACGAGCGTCGCCGAACACAAGGAGAGCACCAGCACCGCCGCGGTCGGTAAGAACAACCTGTACCGGTCCGGCATGTACGTCTATTTCTCGAAACATGGCACGCGGGGTCAGCGACTCCTCGCGTCAGCCCTGAGGAGGCTGCCGATTTGAAGATTCTATTCGTAGCGCCATGGATCCCGGCATCGGTTCGTCCGCGCAGCCTTGTGATCATGGAGATGCTCGCCGCCGAGCATGATGTCCGCTTCCTGGGGCTGGTACAAGACGAGGAAGAGGCGCGGCTGGCGGAGTTGCTGCCGGTCGAGCACCGCACCCTCATCCCCAACCCGCGGGTCGGTTCCATGCTGCGCTCCGCGCGAGCACTTGGCACCGGGGTCTCGTTGCAGACCGGGTATGCGAGCCCGAAGGCGCTCACCGACGCGCTCCGGCGGGAGTTGGACGACTTCCAGCCGGACGTCGTGCACCTCAACGTCTTCCGTACCGTGCACCTGGTCGAGGCCTGTGGCTCGACGCCGGTCATCATCGACCTGGACGAGTTCCGCAGCGAGTACTACGAGCAACTGGCCTCGCACGGGCCCAGCCCCGCGTGGCGAGCGTTGGGTCGCCTGGAGGCGCCCCGGATGCGGGCCCGCGAGGAGAAGCTGGTCAGCATGGGGGTTCCCCTGATGCTCTCCGCTCCGTCGCTGCCCGGCCAGGAGCGGCCCAACACCTTCCTGGTCAGAAGCCCCTGCGACTTCTCCGTCCAGCGGCAGGAGGGCCCGATCGCACCGACGGTCCTGTTCGTCGGTCGGCTCAGCTACGAGGCGAACGTCAACGGCCTCATGTGGTTCGCGCGCGAGTGCTGGCAGGGTATCCGCGACGCCGTCCCGGACGCCCGGCTCCGGATCGTCGGCACGGACCCGCCCAAGGCCGTCCAGGAACTGGTCGGAAACGGCATCGAGCTCCACGCCAACGCCCCCGCGGTCGAGCCGTACTACGCGGATGCTGCCGTCGCCATCGCACCGATCTTCCGGGGCACCGGCGTCCAGCTGAAGCTCATCCAGGCGATGTCGGCTGGAGTTCCCAGCGTGACGACGAGCATGGTGGCCGACCGCGCGGGTGTGGCGGACGGTGTCCACGTCCGCGTCGCCGACGACAGGGCCGGCTGGATCGCGGCGGTCAGCGGGCTGCTGTCCGCGCCGGAGACCGCCGCGCGACTCGCCGCCAACGGACGGGAGTGGGTCGTGGCGCATCACAGCTCCGCGGCGGTCCGCCGGCAGTTGCAGGCGGCGTACACCTCGGTCTCCACGCGAGCGGAAATGGACGCCGCACCCGGCCGGTGAGCCGACTCGGCGGATGTCGGACAACGGTGCTGCGCGCCGGCGGGCCCTGACCCGCCGGCGCGCAGTGTCAGCCGGCCGCGACCGAGCGGTGAGGCGGGCCGCCCGCTTGAGTGGCCGATGTCGCTGTCTCGCCGTCAATTGGCCCGAACGGCTGAGCCCTCGGTCGCCCCCATCGGCGAGGATGGGCTGCGCTTTGCCGAGAGGCAACGCCGTTCACGTCGACTGTGGACGCTCACGTATCCCACGGGGAGTTGCACGTGTTCCAAGTTCGCCGAGGTGGCCGGTCGGTCGTGGCCGGGCTCGCCCTCGCCGCGGTCGCGACCGCCGCAAGCATGTTCGGCACCGGTGCCGCATACGCCGGCCCGCCGGACGACAAGAGGGTTCCGGGGATCCTGGGGGCCGCCGACAAGGGCGCCATCAAGGACAGTTACATCGTGGTGTTCAAGGACACCAAGGCCACGCCGGCCGAGGTCGGTGCCAGCGCTACGGCTCTCACCAAGCGGTACGGCGGCGCCGTGTCGCGCACGTACACGCGGACGATCCGGGGCTTCTCCGCCCGGATGAATGAGGCGCAGGCCAAGAGGCTGGCCGCCAGCCCCGAGGTGGCGTACGTCGAGCAGAACCGGAAGGTGTCGAAGAGCGACACCCAGCTGAACACGCCATCGTGGGGGCTGGACCGGCTGGACCAGATCTTCGCGCCGCTGAACAACCGGTACACGTATCCGAACACGGCCAGCAACGTGCACGCGTACGTCCTGGACAGTGGCATCCGCGTCACGCACCAGGAGTTCGGTGGGCGTGCCAGCCACGGCTACGACTTCATCGACAACGACCCGATCGCGGACGACTGCGACGGGCACGGCACGCACGTCGCCGGCACCATCGGCGGCACCAACTACGGCGTGGCCAAGGCCGTCCAGCTGGTGGGCGTGCGGGTGCTCGACTGCACCGGCAGCGGCTCGTACGAGGGTGTCATCGCCGGCATCGAGTGGGTGACCGCGAACGCGGTCAAGCCGGCGGTGGCGAACATGAGCCTCGGCGGTGAGTCCAGCGCCGTGGTCGACGCGGCGGTGGAGGCCTCCATCGCCTCCGGCGTCACGTACGCGGTCGCCGCTGGCAACAGCGGGCAAGACGCCTGCCTGTACTCGCCGGCGGGCGCCCCCTCGGCGATCACCGTGGGCGCCACGGACGAGGTCGACTTCCGCGCGTCGTTCTCCAACTTCGGGACCTGCGTGGACGTCCACGCCCCGGGGCACCACATCCCGTCGTCGGTGGCGACCAGCGACACCGCGATCGACAAGTACAGCGGCACGTCGATGGCCAGCCCGCACGTCGCCGGCGCCGCCGCGCTGCTGCTGTCGGCGAACCCGGCCTGGACGCCGACGCAGGTGCGCAACGTCATCGTCTACGGCGGCACCCGACGGGTCGTGCGGAACACGGCCGCCTGGAACACCAGCGACGTGATGCTGCGCATCGGCACCACCGCCGTGCCGCAGGTCACCGGCCTGCGGTCCCTGACCAACGGCAAGAACGTCTCGGTCGGTCCCGGCGGCACCCTGCCGCTGACCCCGACCCAGCCGATGAACCAGATGGGCGACTCGGAGAAGTTCACCGTGGTCGACGCCGGCAGCGGCTACATCGCGTTCGGGTCCTGGGCCAGCGGCAAGTACGTCACCGCCACCTCCGGTGGCACCAGCGCGCTGTACGCCAACAGCAGCACCATCACCGACGCCCAGCGCTTCCAGGTCGTCATGAACGGCGACGGCACCGTCAGCCTGATCGCCAAGATCAACGGCAAGTACGTCACCGCCCCGTCCAACGGCACCGTGCCACTCATCAACAACGCCACCACCATCGGCGGGCCCGAGAAGTTCATCTGGGCCTCACCGTCCGCGGTGGTCGTGCTCCGCGCGGCCGTCAACAGCAAGTTCGTCACCGCGGCGGAGGCCGGCAGGAGCGCCCTGATCGCCAACTCCACCGTGACCACCGACTGGCAGAAGTTCGACATGCTCGACATGGGCGGCGACGCCGTCGCGCTGCGGTCCCACGTCAACCGGCGCTACGTCACCGCTCCCTCGGGCGGCACCCAGCCGCTCATCGCCAGCGCCACCGCGATCGGCACGGCTGAGTCGTTCTACCTCTACCACTGGGGTGACGGCAGCCTGGTGTTCCAGTCGCAGACCAACTACAACGTGGTGCAGGCACCGAACAGCGGCAACTCGCCGCTGATCGCCAACTTGGATCCGTCCACGGACGAGCTGGGCCCCTCGACGATGTTCACCTACGAGGTCCTGAAGGTCGGCTGAGCACCAGCGCCTGAGCCGGCGTCCTGACGCGGCAGGTTCAGTGGGCCGCCGAGACACGCGCGATGCGCGTCTCGGCGGCCCACCCGCGTCATGGCTCGGATCGGCCACCGGCAGCGAAGCTCCGACTCCGACAGGTCCGGCTGGGGTGCCGAGCCCCGGGGTTCGACCGTGTCCTCGGCGTCGCATACATTTGCTGGCATGGCCGACGACCTCGCGTTGCTCCTTCGCCGCGCGGGCTTCGGTCCCACCCACTCCGAGCTCACCGCGGCAAGGAAGGCAGGGTACGAGGCAACCGTCGCTGCCCTGACCGCACCGACAGCGCCGGACGTGGGCGCCCTGCAGGCTCCCATTCCCGACATCGGCCCGGACCCCTTCGCCCGGTTGCCGAATCCCACCCCCAGCCAGCGGAGCAAGGGGGATGAGGAGCGCCGGGAGCAGACGAAGCGGATCACCCAGTGGTGGCTGGACCGTCTCACGGTCGCAGACCACCAGACCCGCGAGAAGCTGTGGTTCTTCTGGCACGGGCACTGGGCCACCTCGGTCCGGAAGGTGATCCGTCCACAGTTGATGCTCGTGCAGCACAGGAACCTGCGTAGCTCGCTCGACTTCGCGGTGATGGCACGTCGGATGATCATCGACCCTGCGCTCATCTACTGGCTCGACGGCCAACTCAACACACGCACCGCCCCCAACGAGAATCTGGGCCGCGAGTTGCTGGAACTCTTCATGTTCGGCATCGGCAGGTACACCGAACGGGACGTGAAGGAGGCGGGCCGTGCGCTGACCGGTTGGAAGATCGACTACGACCGGGGTCGTGCGTACTTCAGTCCGGCCTCGCACGACGACGGAATGAAGAGCATCCTCGGCGTGACGAGGAACTTCGACGCGCATTCGCTCGTGGATCTCCTGCTCAGGCACGAAACGTGCCCGCGCTTCATCGCCGAGCGGCTGTGGTTCCGCTACGCCTCGTCGAACG
>NZ_JBFAMU010000355.1:0-5221 GCF_040656655.1 Micromonospora sp. NPDC049799 | reverse complement strand
GGCTCGACGAGGCCGGCACCCTGACCGTGGCCGACCTCGCGGCGACGGCCGGCGGGGGTGACCCGGCCGCCCACGGCGTGGTCCGCGAGGCGGGACGGCGGCTCGGCCAGGTGCTGGTCGGGCTGGTGAGCTTCGTCAACCCCGCGATCGTGATCATCGGCGGTGCGCCGGCCGGACTCGGCCACCTGCTGCTCGCCGAGGTCCGCGCCCTGGTCTACCGCCGGTCGGCGCCCCTGGCGACCGGCACGATGCCGATCGTCCTGTCCGACCTGAACGAGCGGGCGACGGTGATCGGCGCCGCCCGGCTGATCAGCGACCACGCCTTCACGGCGGGCTGAGCCGGGCCGGCCGGAGTCGAACCCCGGCCGGCCGCGGCACCTCAGTCCTTGCTGCTGCTGAACGCGGCGTCGAAGGCCGCCGAGGGTGCGTCGAAGGCGAGCCGGCGGACGAACTGCAACGCCTCCGGCGCCCCGACGAGGCGGTCCATCCCGGCGTCCTCCCACTCGATGGAGATCGGGCCGTCGTAGCCGATCGCGTTCAACGCGCGGAAGCAGTCCTCCCAGGGCACGTCGCCGTGGCCGGTGGACACGAAGTCCCAGCCCCGCCGCAGGTCGGCCCAGGGCAGGTGCGAGGAGAGCCGGCCGCGCCGGCCGTCCCCGGTGCGCACCTTCGCGTCCTTGCAGTCGACGTGGTAGATCCGGTCGGCGAAGTCGAAGATGAAGTTCACCGGGTCCAGCTCCTGCCAGACGAAGTGCGACGGGTCCCAGTTGAGCCCGAACGCCGGGCGGTGACCGATCGCCTCCAGGGTGCGCTTCGTCGTCCAGTAGTCGTACGCGATCTCGCTCGGGTGCACCTCGTGGGCGAACCGCACGCCCACCTCGTCGAAGACGTCGAGGATCGGGTTCCACCGGTCGGCGAAGTCCTGGTAGCCGCGCTCGATCATCGACGGTGGCACCGGCGGGAACATGGCGAGGGTGTGCCAGATCGACGAGCCGGTGAAGCCGACGACCGTCTTCACCCCGAGCTTCGCCGCCGCGCGGGCGGTGTCCTTGATCTCCTCGGCGGCCCGCCGGCGTACGCCCTCGGGCTCCCCGTCGCCCCAGATCCGGGCCGGCAGGATGTCCTGGTGCCGCTCGTCAATGGGGTGGTCGCAGACCGCCTGGCCGACGAGGTGGTTGGAGATCGTGAAGACCTGGAGGTTGTGCTTCGCGAGGGTCTCCCGCTTGCGGTCGACGTACGAGTCGTCGGCCAGCGCCTTGTCGACCTCGAAGTGGTCGCCCCAGCAGGCGATCTCCAGACCGTCGTAGCCCCACTCGGAGGCGAGCCGGCAGACCTCGTCGAACGGTAGATCGGCCCACTGGCCGGTGAAGAGCGTGATGGGTCGCGCCATTGTCCTTCTCCCCTGTCGTGATGGGGATTCCGTACGTGCGGGACCGGGGCGAGGGGTGACCGGCCGAGCCGGTGCGGCGGCGGACGGGCACGGACCGGTGGGCACGGGGATACGCACCTGGGCCCGACGGGTTGCGCCTCCCGCCGGGTCACCGGCCACCTGCTCGGTCGCCGCCCCCACTCTATTTCCGCCGGGGCGCACAGCGGAAGGCCCCGTCCGGTCAGGCGTCGCGGCGGCGCAGGAGCACGGTGGCGGCGCCGACGAGGACCACCAGCCAGCCCACGAACACCGCCGCCCCGGCACCCGGGGAGAGCAGGTCCGGGTTGGACGAGATGGACATGAACGCCTCGCCGGCGTTGGAGGGCAGGTACGGCGAGACCGCGTCGGAGACACTCTCCGGCAGCAGTGAGATCACGCCGGGCACGACGAGAAGCAGCGCCACCACGGTGGTGATCGCCCCGGCGGTGTTGCGCAGCAGCGCGCCCACGGCCATCCCGAGCACGCCCACGCCGGCCAGGTAGAACGCCGCGCCGAGCACCGCCCGCAGCACCCCGTCGTCGCCGAGGGAGATGCCCTCGTCGCCGAGGATGCCCTGCGCGCCGAGGAAGGTCAGCAGGGCGGTCGGCACCAGCACCGCGAGGGAGACACCGGCGAGGACGGCGATCTTCCCGACGAGCACGGGCCAGCGCTTCGGCACCGCGGCCAGCGAGGAACGGATCATCCCGGTGGAGTACTCGCCCGCGACCAGCAGCACCCCGAGGGTGCCGATCAGCAACTGGGCGAGGTTGACGCCGCCGAGACTCGCGCCCAGCGGGTCGAGCGAGGAGGGTCCGCCGGGCGGTGCCGGCGTGCCGGGTTGCGGCGGGTTGTCCGCCAGCACGGCGGAGAAGGCCAGGCCGAGCCCGGCGAGCAGGGCGACGGTGGCGATCAGCATGATCACCGACGAGCGCAACGAACGGAACTTGATCCACTCGGCGCGTACCACCCTTGCGGGGGTGACCTTCGCGTCGGCGGGGACGGTGGAGGTGGCTCGGGTCAGGGTTCCGGTGCTCATCGGGCGGTCCTTCCGGCAGCGGTGGGCTCGGCGGTGTACTCGACCGCGTCGCGGGTCAACGTCATGAACGCCTCCTCCAGCGAGGTCTGCTGGGTGGACAGCTCGTGCAGGGTGAGGCCGGCGGCGGCGGCCCGGTCGCCGATCTGCTCCCGGGTCAGCCCGGTGACCTCCAGCAGGCCGGGTTCGCCGGCGGTCACCGTCACGTCCGGGCCGACCAGCAGGTCGCGCAGCGTGGTCGCCTGCGGCGAGCGGACGCGTACGGTGTCGTGCGCGGCCTGCGCGACGAACTCGGCGACGGACACGTCGGCGATGAGCCGGCCCCGGCCGATCACGATCAGGTGCTCGGCGGTCATCGCCATCTCGCTCATCAGGTGCGACGACACGAAGACCGTCCGGCCCTCGGCGGCGAGGCCCCGGAGCAGGTCCCGGATCCAGCGGATGCCGTCCGGGTCGAGGCCGTTGACCGGCTCGTCGAGCATCACGACCTTCGGGTCGCCGAGCAGCGCGGCGGCGATGCCGAGGCGCTGGCCCATGCCGAGGGAGAAACCGCCGGCCCGCTTGTCGGCCACCTCGTGCAGGCCGACCAGGTCGATCACCTCGTCGACGCGCCGCCGGCCGATGCCGTGGGTGGCGGCCATGGCGAGCAGGTGGTTGCGGGCGGTACGGCCGGTGTGCACGGCCTTAGCCTCCAGCAGCGCGCCGATCTCCCGCAGCGGCGCGGGGTGGTCGGCGTACCGGCGACCGCCCACGGTGACGCTGCCCGAGGTGGGCGTGTCGAGGCCGAGGATCATCCGCATGGTGGTGGACTTGCCGGCGCCGTTCGGTCCGAGGAACCCGGTGACGAGGCCCGGTCGCACCTGGAAGGTCAGGTCGTCGACGGCGACCTTGTCGCCGTAGCGCTTGCTCAGGTTGGTCACATCGATCATGCGACCAACGATCGCCCGCGTACTCGGGCCCCCGCGTCGGCCAGCGGCGGACACCTGGACGTACCGCGGACACGGTAGGCGGGTGCCTCCCCTACCGCGGCTGGACCAGACCGCTCTGGTACGCGATCACGACGAGCTGCGCCCGGTCCCGCGCGCCGAGCTTCGCCATCGCCCGGTTCACGTGAGTCTTCGCGGTCAGCGGGGAGACCACCAGCCGCTCGGCGATCTGCTCGTTGGACAGGCCGGTGGCGACCAGCGTGACGACCTCCCGCTCCCGCTCGGTGAGCACCCGCAACTGCTCGGGGGTGGCCTGCGCGTCCGGCTCGGGCTGCGTCAGGAACCGGGCGATCAGCCCACGGGTGGCCTTCGGTGACAACAGGGCGTCACCGGCGGCAACGGTACGGATGGCGTCCAGCAGCTCGGCCGGGTCGACGCCCTTGCCGAGGAAGCCGCTGGCCCCGGCCCGCAGCGCCTCGAAGACGTACTCGTCCACCTCGAACGTGGTCAGGATCAGCACCCGTACACCGGCCAGGGCCGGATCGGCGGTGATCTCCCGGGTGGCGGCGAGCCCGTCCAGCTCGGGCATCCGGATGTCCATCAGCACCACGTCGACGGGCGTCGCGCGGAGCTGGTCGACCGCCTCCCGCCCGGTCGCCGCCTCAGCGACCACGGTCAGGTCGGGGGCGGAGTCGACGAGCACCCGGAACCCGGCGCGCAGCAGCTTCTGGTCGTCGGCCAGCAGCACCCGGATCGTCACTCGGCCGCCTCCTCGGGCGCGGGCAGGTCCGCGCGTACCAGGAAACCGTCGGCGGGTCGCGGCCCGGCGGTAAAGGTGCCGCCGACCGACTCGGCCCGCTCCCGCATGCCGAGCAGACCCATGCCGGCACCCGGGGTGCTCCCGGGCCCGTCGGGTGCCGGCGACGGCGAGCCGGCACCGTCGTCACGTACCTCGATGGTGAGGCCGGCGGCGTCGTAGCGCAGGCGGACCGCGACGGCCGCGCCCGGCGCGTGCTTGTGGGCGTTGGTCAGGGACTCCTGGATGATCCGGTACGCGGCCACGTCGACCGCCGTGGGCAGCGGCCGGGGCTGCCCGGCCACGGTCCAGCGCACCGGCTGCCCGGTGGCGAAGCCCTCCACCAGCGCGTCCAACCGGTTCAGGCTCGGTGCCGGCTCGACCGGCGCTTCGGTCTCCTCGTCGCGGCGCAGCACCCCGAGCACGGTGGCCAACTCGTCCAGCACGGTGCGGCTCGCCGCGCGGACGTGCCCGAGCGCCTCCTCGGCCGCGTCCGGCTGCCCGCGCAGGAGGTGGCCGGCCACCCCGGCCTGCACGTTGATCAGGGCGATGTGGTGGGCGACGACGTCGTGCAGCTCGCGGGCGATGCGCAACCGCTCCTCGGCCACGCGGCGGCGGGCCTCCTCCTCACGGGTCTGCTCGGCGCGAAGGGCCCGCTCCTCCAGCACCGCCACGTACGCCCGCCGGCTGCGCACGGCGTCACCGGCCGCCACGGCGACGCCGAACCAGAGCAGCAGCACCACCACCGCCGGGTCCACCCAGGAGACGCCGAGCGTGACCACGGCCGCCGCGCCGACCACGACCGCGCTGACCGCACCGGCCACAGCGGCGGTCCGCCGGTCGGTCCGGTTCGCGACGGTGTACGCGGCCAGCGCGACCGTCAGCACGAACGGTCCCCGGGCCTGCTCCACCAGGATCGACACGGCCGCCGTGCCGGTGACCACCGCGAGCACCGGCAGCGGGTGCCGGCGGCGCAGCACCAGGGCGGCGCAACCGACCAGGAGGTGATGCGGGAGAGCAGCTGACCGGACTGCCACCGGTCGTGGAAGCTGGCCGGC
>NZ_JBFAMU010000354.1:0-5228 GCF_040656655.1 Micromonospora sp. NPDC049799 | reverse complement strand
CGGTCGACGGCCGGCGCGGGCGGCGGCGAGCAGCGCCACCAGGCGGGCACGCAGGGCGTGCCGGGGCACCACCATGTCGACCTGGCCGTGCCGGAGCAGGAACTCCGCGGTCTGGAAGCCCTCCGGCAGGTCCCGGCCGGTGACCTGGCGGATCACCCGGGGACCGGCGAAGCCCATCCGCGCACCGCTCTCGGCGAGGACCACGTCGGTGTTGGTGGCGAAAGAGGCCGCCACCCCGCCGTACGTGGGGTCGGTGATGACGCTGACGCTGAGCAGGCCCGCCTCACGCAGCCCGGCGACCGCCTGGCTGACCGTCGCCATCTGCATCAGCGACAGGGCGCCCTCCTGCATCCGGGCGCCGCCGGAGGCGGTGACCAGCACCAGCGGGACGCCGTCGTCCAGCGCCCGCTCGGCGGTCCGCGTGACCAGCTCACCGACCGCGCACCCGAGGCTGCCGCCGAGGAACCGGAAGTCCATCACAGCCAGAGCGCAGGGGTGCCCGCCGATCCGGGCGGTGCCGCAGACCACCGCCTCCGACAGGCCGGTCGCGGCGCGCGCGGCGCTGAGCCGGTGCGGGTACGGCAGCACGTCGACGAACCCGATCGGGTCGGTCTCGGCCGGCCGGTCGGGCAGGGCGGTGAACGAGTCGGGGTCGACCATCTGGGCCAGGCGGGCGGGCGCGTCGAGCCGCGCGTGCGTGCCGCACTCCGGGCAGACGTCGAGATTGCGGCGCAGCCGCTTGCGGTAGAGCAGGCTGGCGCAGCCCGCGCAGCGGGCCCAGAGCTGCCCCTGGGGCGCGGTGGCGGTCACGGCCGTCGTCCGGTGGGCGTGGCGTCGAAGCGGTAGAAGCAGCGGGCCATCGCGTCGCGGGGTTCCCGCCAGGTCGGCAGGTACGGCGAGACGTACCGGCGCAGCGCGGCGCTGACCCGGTCGAACTCGGGGTGCTCCCGCGCCGCCGCCACCGCGCCCTCCCCCGGCAGCTCCGTCTCCAGCAGGTGGACGTAGAGGTCGTGCAGCCGGTACAGCGACCGGTGGCGCACACCGGCCAGGTGCGGCAGCTCGGTCGCATCGGACTCGGCGAAGATCTCCGCGACCCGCGCCTCGGCGGTCGGGTCGACCTTCGCGACGATCAACGAACGGTCCATGAATGGGCCTCCCCCCAGGCGTCGGGCGTTCCTCACGCCGGCGCCGACCGAGCCGGACGACTGCCGACACGATGCGGACGGCCGCGTCACGACGGCGTCAACGACCGGGGCACGCGACCCGGCTTTGGTGACGCTGCGTTGACGCGGGCTGTGTATCCGCTGTGGACCGCCTTTGGACCTGCGCATCCTTTACCAGTTCAGAAGGGTTTTCACGGCTCAACCGGGGCCTGAAGCCGGGACACGCTCCGTTGACCGAGAGTCATCACGATTGATAATCTTCGTCGAGGTCAGCCCGGCGACCGCGGCGCGTGGCGCCGAGCCGCGGCTCAGCCTTCCGACAGTGCGGTCATGGGCAGCCGCGCCGGGGACACGTGTCGAGGAGTCTCCGCCGAGCCTTCCGCAGGGGGTGCCGCGTGGCCGCCGAACCGCCCATGCCGACCACGGGGGCCTGCCCCCACGCTCCGATCTCCCTGCACCTGCTGGGCGGTTTCCGCCTGCTGCACGGCGACGCCCCGGTGGTGGTGCCGCGCGGCCTGCAACGGGTGCTCGCGCTGATCGGGTTGCGTCCCGGCGCCACCCGCAGCCACCTGGCCGGGCTGCTGTGGCCGGAGGCGTCGGAGGAACGTGCGCTGTCCTCCCTGCGTACCGCCCTGTGGCGGCTGCGCCAGGACCCGTGCTGCCCGATCAGCACCGTCGGCGACACCGTCCGGCTGGGGCCCCTGGTCGGGGTCGACGTCGACGCGCTGGTCGGCACGGCCGCCCGGGTGCGCGACGGCGCCGACCCGTGCACCGCCGCCGCCCTGGAAGCCGGCCGCCACGACCTGCTGCCCGGCTGGTACGAGGACTGGGTGCTCGCCGAGCGCGAACGCCTGCGCCAGCTCCGGCTGCACATGCTGGAGGAACTGGCCGACCAGCACCTCACGGCGGGCCGGCACGGCGAGGCGCTGGAGGCCGCCCTGGAGGCGATGGCGGCGGAACCGCTGCGGGAGACGCCGCACCGTCTGGTGGTCCGCATCCACCTGGCCGAGGGCAACGCATTCGAGGCGGTGCACGCCTTCTACGTCTACCGGGACCTGCTGCTGCGGGAACTACGGCTGGAACCGTCGGCCGCGATGACCGCGCTGCTCGACGACACCCTCGCGCCGATCCGGCACGCCAGCCGGGACGCCGACGACCAGCGCCGCACGCTCGCGCACCGCGCGCCACCGCGCGCCCGCTGACCACCCGTCACGACCCGGACCGTGCGCGTGACGGTCATGTGACAGACCGTCGGTCAGCGTGGACGGCACAGCACCGCGTGGTGTCCGACCTGGTCGAGGAAGGGCAACCGGCGAGAGGAGTCCCATGAGCCGTCTACTGATCGTCAGCAGGATCATCCCGGGGTCGGAGGGTCGCGTCGCGCAGATCTTCGCCGAGTCCGACGCCACCGAACTGCCCGCCCTGACCGGCGTCCGGCACCGCTCCCTGTACTGCCTGCACGACCTGTGCGTCCACCTGATGGAGACCGGTGACGTGGACCCGGACGCGCTGGCCGGCGCCCGGAACCACCCGCTGTACCTGCGGGTCAACGAGCGGCTCTCCGCGCACACCACGCCGTACCTGCCGACCTGGCGCTCGCCCCGGGACGCGATCGCCGGCTGCTTCTACCGCTGGGACGCCGCCGAGGCGCCGACGCCGCACGCCGCCGGCTGACCACGGGAGATCGCCATGACCGATCGACTCCCGCACGTGATCATCATCGGCGCCGGCACCGGTGGCCTGTGCCTGGCGCACGGCCTGCGCCGGGCCGGCATACGCGTCTCGGTCCACGAGCGCTACCGCACCCGGGGCGAGGGCCTGCTCGGCTACCGGGTGGGCATCGGCCCGACCGGCAGCCGGGCGCTGCGGGAGTGCCTGCCGCCGGAGCTGTTCGACGTCTTCCTCGCCACCTGCGCCCGGTCGCCCCGCTACTTCAACGTGCTCACCCAGCGGATGCGCCGCACGGCGTCGTTCACCCTGCGGCCGGACACCGACCCGGTGAACACGGAACGCTCGGTGGCCCGCATGACACTGCGCCAGGTCCTGCTCACCGGCATGGAGGACGTGGTGCGCTTCGACCAGGAGTTCACCCGGTACGAGCAACGCGACGACGGCACCGTCACGGCGCACTTCGCCGACGGCACCACCGCCACCGGCGACCTGCTGGTGGCGGCCGACGGCACGCACTCGGCGGTACGCCGGCAGTACCTGCCGCACGCGGTCACCCGGGACGCCGGCACCATCAACATCGCCACGCGCATCCCGCTCACGGCACACACCCGCAAGCTGCTGCCGGAGCGGGTGGAGAAGGGCATCTCGCTGATCTTCGGCACCGGCGGGATGATGGGCGTCCTGCACGTCATGGAGTTCCCCTGGGACCGCGACGGCGCGCTCAAGCCCGGCGTGCACCCGGCCGACGCCGAGCTGCTCCAGCGGTGGCCCGGCCGCGCGCACGATCCGACCCGGGACAACATCAACCTCATCGTCTGGAGCACCGCCCGCCGCTTCCCGGCCGACGTCATGCGGCTGCGCGGCGACGAGCTGATCCAGCTCGCCCTGCGCCTGACCCGCACGTGGCACCCGAACCTCCGTGAGCTGCTCGCCCGCGCCGAGCCCGGCAGCGCCCTGCCGATCCGGGTGACCACCAGCGAGCCCGTCCCACCCTGGAAGAGCAGCACCGTCACACTGCTCGGCGACGCCATCCACACCATGACGCCCGGCCGCGGCGTCGGCGCGAACACCGCCCTGCGCGACGCGGCACTCCTCTGCCGCCAGCTCCGTCTCGCGGTCGCGGGCGACAAGACGCTCGTCGAGGCGGTGGCCGACTACGAGGCCGCCATGCTGCCGTACGGGTTCGCGCGGGTCGCCGACTCGCTCAACCGCAGCGGCACCAACGGTGACGACCGGATGTACAAGCCGGTGGTCGGGCGGCTCGCGCTGCTCGGCGCGCGGGGCTACTTCGGTGTCACCAGTCGGGTGCCTCGGCTGGCCCGCAAGTTCGTCGACGACTTCTACACCTACCGCGGCGAGGAGGACTGACCCGGTCCCCCGTACGCCGGCCGCACCATCCACCGTCGACCCCGACGCCCCCGGCGCCGGGGTCGACGGCCGTACGGACGGCGATCGGGCCCCGGGCACGACCGAGCGTCGCCCGACGAACACCCCGGGTAGAGCGCGTCCCAGCTGCGAAGGTCCGGGTGGAGGCTGGCTGTCGCCCCGCTCGGGCGTGTGCGAAGCTGCGCCCGAGTTTTTTCGAAATCTTCTCCGATCCGACCGATAGGGAGGTCCGCCGTGGCGTGGTCTTTCGGCCCGCTCGGTCGACTCGTCCCGGGCCGCCGTGTAGTAGGTGATCCGTAGCGCCCGGCCGCTCTCCACGGCGGCGCGCAGCTCCGCCACCCGACGGGTGTCCGCCGGCAGCCGCACCTCGACGGGAGCGCCAACCAGGTCACCGGCCGCGTTCTCAATCTTCGCCAGGGCCCGCTCGACGGCCTCCCGGTTGGCCACCCCGGGCGTCTCGGCCAGCATCCGCAGCGCGACCACCAGCGCCAGCGCCTCGTCCGGGGTCAGCCGCAGCGGCCGGTCGATGCCGGCGTCGTAGGTGATGGTCACCCGGTCGCCGTCGAACGCCATGTCGATCAGGTCACCCGGGCCGTACCCGGGCAGCCCGCACACCCACAGCAGCTCCAGGTCCTCCCGCAACTGCCGCTCGGTGACCCCCTGGTCGGCGGCGGCCTCGGCGATCTCGATGCCCGGCCGGGCCAGCAGGTACGGAACCAGGTTCAGCAGCCGGGCGAGGCGGTCGGCGGACGCGCGGGAGCCGCTGCGGGCGGCCGGCCGGGTCACCGGGCACCCCCGGTGACCGCCAGGTCGTCCTGCCGCGTGGCGATCTCCTTGAGCCGTTGGATGACCGCCTCGCGGACCTCCGGCGGGTCGAGCACCCGCACGTCCGGCCCGTACCCGACGAGGTGCCCGGCCAGGGACTCGGGATCGGCGAACGGCAGGACCAGCCGGTCGCCGTCCGGGCCGGCGGTCACGTCGACCGCCCGCCGGCCTGCGCCGGTGGGC
>NZ_JBFAMU010000353.1:0-5228 GCF_040656655.1 Micromonospora sp. NPDC049799 | reverse complement strand
GCAGCAGCCCCGGACGGCGGCACGCCACCCCCGCCGCCAGCGCCGGCAGGACCGCGAGCGCGGCCACCAGGCGGGCGGGCTGGGCCAGGTCGTCGTACGCCTGACGCACCCGTTGGCCCAGGAAGTGGGCGGTCTCCGGCGGGAGCCGGCGTACGTAGAGACCCGCCGGCGCCGCCTCGGTGCCCCCGTACGCGCGCACGGTCCGGATCAGCTCCAGGTTCTCGAAGAGCACATCCGGGTCGTACCCGCCCATGGCGAGGAAGGTGCTCCGGCGTACCGCCAGGGTGCCCGGGTAGTCGGTGCCGAGGGCGCGGTTGAGCAGGGTCCGCCCGGTGTCCCAGTACGCGTGCCAGGGCAGCGGGTCGAAGTAGTTCTGCGGCCGGACCAGGTCCACCCGGTCGAGCAGGGCGTGCACGGCGCGCAGCCCCGCCTCGTCGTACCGGACGTCGTCGTCGGCGATCACCACGTGCTCGTGCCGCGCGTCGGCGACGCCGGTGAGCACACCGCGCACCTTGCCGTTGACGCCGGGAAGCGCGGGATCGGGCGGGATGTGGCGGACCAGGCCGCGCCAGGCCAGCTCGTGGCGGGCGAAGACCTCCGGCGGTGAGCCGTCGACGACGGTCACGTCGACCCGGGAGGCGAGCCGGCGCAGGTATCCGGTCAGCTCGGTCAGGCCGGTGTCGTCGGTCCAGCGCAGCGGCAGGACGTACGCCATCGGGAGCCGGCGGGACGGTGCCACCGACCAGCCACCGGCGGTGGGTGCCCCACCGGGGGCCGGCGCGGCGGCGGCCCGGGGGGACGCGGCCGTGTGGTGCCGGTCGTTGCCGGGCACGCCTCCGGCCGGGCGGGCCGGGGCGCTCATGCCGACTCCGGACGCCGGTAGACCGACACGTGCGTGCGGCTGTCGTCGGTGAAGGGCCGGCCGGTCCAGTCCGCCCAGCGGTGCTCACGGCGCATGCCGGCCAGCTCGGCCATCAGGTCCAGCTCGGCCGGCCAGGCGTAGCGGTGGTTGGCCGGCAGCAGGCGGACCCCGGTGTCGGTGAGCCGGATCTTGGTGGTGGTCATCCGCTGCTCGGCGGGGTGCAGGAGGGCCGCCTCCAGCAGCACCTCGTCCTCGGTCACCCGCAGCGGTCGCAGAGCGCTCCCGGCGCGGAAGGCGCCCGGGTCGGGCACCCACGCCTCGACCACGAACCGGCCACCGGGGCGCAGGTGGGCGGCGGCGTTGCGGAAGCAGGCCACCTGCGCGGCCTGGTCGGGCAACGCGAAGACGGTGTTGAAGGCGAGCACCACCAGGGTGAACCCGCCCGGCACCCGGGTCGACGCGAAGTCACCGACGGCCAGCTCGACGGCGTCGCCGCCGGGCTTGGCCCGCAGGCCCTCGACCATCTCCGGGGAGCCCTCGATGCCGGAGACGGGGATGCCACGGGCGACCAGCGGCAGTGCGATCCGCCCGGTGCCCACCCCGAACTCGCAGACGGGTCCACCGTCGGCCAGCGCCGCGAGCCGTTCCACCGCGGCGGCCGGATCGAGGTGGGCGTACGCCTCGTCGTAGACGTCCGCGACATGCCGCCCGTACGCGCTCGGATCGAAGGTCAACGGGGCCTCCCGTCGAGGGTGGGTGCCCGCAGCAGGTGCCCGGATACCGGCCGATCAAACCGGTTCGTCGTTTCGGGGGGCCCCTGCCGGGTAGCGCAGCGTCTGAGGCGGGTGGTCCATCCCCGGGCCCCCCGGGTGGAGGAGACGTGATGACCAGCAATGGAACGAGGTGGGCGCTGCTCGGCGTCACCACGGCGACCGCGGTCGGCGTCGGTCGGGCGGTGGCCAGTCGGCGACGCCGGCACCAACCCGACCGGCAGGACGGCTGGTACGTGGTGCGTCGCGCGGTCACCGTCGACCGGCCGGTGGAGGCGGTGATCGGCTTCTGGACCGACCGGGAGCGGATGGACCGCGCGCTGGCCGAGTGGGCGACCCTGGAGCAGGTCGGCGACAACCGGTGGCGCTGCGTGGCCGTCGACCCGGCCGGTAGCGGCACCGAGTGGCGGGCCGAGATCACCGTGGACGGCCCCGGCCGGCTGCGCTGGATCGTGACCGACGGGCAGCCGCAGGAGGGCACCGTCGAGCTGGTCCCGGCGCCCATGGACCGGGGCACCGAGATCCGCGCCGAGCTGCGCTACCGCTCCGGAGCGCTGCGCCGAGCCGTCGGCCTGGCGACCAGCCACGAGCCGGACCTGGCGCTGCGGGACACGCTGCGCCGCGTGAAGTCCCTGGTCGAGTGCGGGCAGGTGCTCGACACCCGGCGGGACCCCTCGGGGCGTACGCCGGCACAGGAGATGGCCACCGACAAGGTCCGCGAGAAGCTGACGGCGGGAGGACGGGCGTGAGGGCGCTGTGTTGGGAGGGCGTCGGCAAGCTGGCGGTACGGGACGTGCCCGAGCCGGGTGTACGCGCCGACGGTGACGTCATCGTCAAGGTCCGGGCCAGCAGCGTCTGCGGCTCGGACCTGCACCTGATCAACGGGTTCGTGCCGGCGATGCGCGAGGGGGACGTCCTCGGCCACGAGTTCATGGGCGAGGTGGTGGAGACCGGGCCGGGTGTCCGGCGGCTGAAGGCCGGCGACCGGGTGGTGGTCGGCTCGGTGGTGGCCTGCGGCGGCTGCTGGTACTGCCGCACCGAGCAGTACTCGCTCTGCGACAACTCCAACCCGCAGCCCGTCTTCGCGGAGAAGCTCTGGGGGCACTCGCCCGCCGGCATCCTCGGCTACTCGCACGCCGCCGGAGGCTTCTCCGGCAGCCACGCCGAGTACGTCCGGGTGCCCTTCGGCGACGTCGGCGCCTTCAAGATCCCCGACGGGGTGCCCGACAACGCGGCGGTCTTCGCCTCCGACGCGATGCCGACCGGCTGGATGGCCGCCGAGTTCTGCGGGCTCACCGGCGGCGAGGTGGTCGCCGTGTGGGGCGCCGGCGGGGTGGGACAGATGGCGGCCCGGGCCGCCCAGCTCCTCGGCGCCGGACGGGTGATCGTGGTCGACCGTCTGCCGGAGCGGCTCGCCACGGCCGCGGACCGGCTCGGCGTCGAGACGGTCAACTACGCGGAGACCGACGTGCTGGAGGCGCTGCGGGAGATGACCGGCGGCCGGGGGCCGGACGCCTGCATCGAGGCCGTCGGCATGGAGTCGCACGACGTCGGCCCGACGTACGCGTACGACAAGGCGAAGCAGACCGCCCGGTTGCAGAGCGACCGGCCGACCTCGGTCCGGCAGGCGATCATGGCGTGCCGCAAGGGCGGCACGGTGAGCATCGTCGGGGTGTACGCCGGCCTGGTCGACAAGTTCCCGCTCGGCGCTGCGATGAACAAGGCACTGGTGCTGCGGATGGGGCAGATGCACGCGCAGCGCTACATCCCGATGCTGCTGGACCGGATCGCGGCCGGCGAGATCGACCCCGGCTACCTCGCCACCCACCCGATGCCGCTGGAGAAGGGCGTCCGGGGCTACGAGATGTTCGAGAAGAAGGAGGACGCCTGCCTGCGAACCGTGTTGCACCCGTGACTCCGGGCGCTGCCGCCCTCCTGGCGCTGACGGGTCGCAACCGGTCACCCGTCGGTCCTCCAGGAGGGCGTCCCCGCGCTGTCGGGTCGAGGCCGTCAGGCCGTCTGCCGGACGTTGGTGATCACGAAGCCGCTGGGCGGGAGCGCCGGCATGCGGTTCAGGCGGACCGCGAGGTCCTGCGGCGGGACGTCGTAGCTCATCGTGGTGGTCAGGTTGGTCACCGCCCGTTTCATCAACTCGATGGTGATCCACTCTCCGGCGCAGCGGTGCCCGGCCCAGTGCTCGCCTCCGCCCTGCGGGACGAGCCCGTACGGGTCGTCGCGCCAGCCGACGAAGCGCTCGGGGCGGAACCGTTCCGGCTCCGGCCAGAGGGTCGGGTGGTGGTTGGTGCCGTACAGGTCGAGCAGCACCCGGCGGCCCCGGGGGAAGTGGTACCCCTGCCAGTCGAACGAGCGGCGCACCCGGGCGGCGGTGACCGGGAAGAACGGGTAGTACCGGCGTACCTCCTGCACGAACTGCTCGGTCGCCTCGTCGTTTCCGCGGACCCCGTCCCGCCAGGCGGGGTGGTCGTGCAGCGCCAGAGCCGCGAACACCACGAAGCGGTCCACGGCGACGGTCGGGCGCAGGATGTTGAGCAGTTCCACGGCGGCGATCCGGCGGGGAAGCAGCCGTCCGGTGGAGTCCCGGTGCTCGGCGATGACCCGTAGCGCGCTTCCCGGCGGCGCGGTCAGCGTGCCGACGCGTTCGCGGTCGATGACGTCGCCGGCCCAGTGCTCCGCGCGCCGGCGGCCGAGCAGGCCCCGCCAGTGCCGGGGGCCGATCGCCGCCGGGCCGTCGATCATGGCTTCCAGGTCGGCGTTGCGCCGGGCCACCTCGGAGCCGGACAGCGGCACCCCGGCCCACGCGCAGACCGCCCGGGTGAGCATCCGGCTGACCTCGTCGAAGAGGACGACCGGCGCACCGGACTCCCACGCCGGGACACGCGCCCGCCACTCGTCGTCGAAGAGCTGACCGATGTGCCGGACCGCCGTCGGGGTCATGATCGACATGAACATGCGCTTGCGGTCGGTGTGCGCCGCGTCGTCCAGGCCCTGCACGCCACCGACTCCGGTGAGGGTGCGCTGGCCGCGCTTGGGCATCGCGCCGGCCCGCTTGAAGCGCCCGGTGTCGTAGAACAGCTCCACCGCCGCCCGGCCCCGCAGGCAGATCGTCGGTTCCAGCAGCAGGCGCGTCGTGAAGATGTCGCTGCCGTGCCGGTCGCAGCGGGCGCTGATGAACCGGTACCCGTCCCGCAGGAAGGCCGGGGTGCTGTCCAGGCCGCGTTCCGCCGGGATCGTCGCCATTGGGCCTCCTTGTCGTCTACGGCGCGTCTACCCAGGCGGAAGCGGCTGAATCCCTTCAGCCACCACCAAGCACACCCCACCCTCGACAGCTCGCGCACACCTCGCCCCCGGACGGCGGACCCGGCGGGCGGAAAGTTGTGGTCGCTGGCCCCTCCCAGGAGCGGAGGGACCTGGTTGGCTTCGTGGTGCAAGCGGTGCCGGGAAGGACCACGGGGAGGGCGTATGCGGGGGAACGGGTCGCCGTACTGGCGGCAGCAGCGGCTGCGGACGGCGTTGGCCGGCGCCGGCCGGGAGCCGGGGAGCGCGGCACTGATCGCGCCGCCGCGCCGGGTGGCCCG
>NZ_JBFAMU010000352.1:0-5247 GCF_040656655.1 Micromonospora sp. NPDC049799 | reverse complement strand
GTCCCCACCCTGCACCCGAAGCGGGCAGACCAGCACACCCTCCTCACCGCCGCCGCCATCCTCGACGCCCACCCCACCGGCGACCACCCCCACCTCGACCTGCCCACCTACCCGTTCCAACACACCCGCCACTGGCTGGTGAACAGGGCCGCCGCCCGACCGACCGACCTGGGGCTGCAGCCGAGCATCCATCCGCTGCTCGGCGGGCGGCTCGACCTGGCCACCGACGCCCGCACGATCCTCACCGGACGGCTGTCGCTCGGCACCCATCCGTGGCTGGTGGACCACACCATCGCCGACCGGTGCCTGCTGCCCGCCACCGCCCTCGTCGACATGGTGCTGCACGCCGGTGCGGCCGGCGGGCATCCGTACCTCGACGAACTGGCCCTGCACAGCCCGCTGGTGCTGCCGGCGGACGGCGCGGTGGAGGTGCAGGTCGTCCTGGCCGAGCCGACGGAGGGACGCCGGGCGGTGGAGGTGCACTCCCGCCCGGCTGGGGCGACCGACGCGGCCTGGGCGATGAACGCCGCGGGCCGGTTGACCGCCACCACCGCGGCCGGGCCGGCGGGGTGGCCGACCGCATGGCCGCCGACCGGGGCCGCCCCGCTGGATGTGGCCGGTCTGTACGACGAGCTGGCGGGACTGGGCTACCGGTACGGGCCGGTGTTCCAGGGCCTGCGCCGGGCGTGGCGGGCGGGTGACGACCTCTACGCGGAGGTGACGCTGCCGGAGGCCGCACGTGTCGACGTCGACCGGTTTGGCGTACACCCGGCGCTGCTGGACGCGGCGTTGCACGTCCTGGGGGTGACCGACGACGTGCGGGACGGCGTGTGGCTGCCGTTCGTCTGGTCCGGGGTGCGCCTGCACGCCACCGGGGCGACCTCGTTGCGGGTCCGCCTTTCCCGCTCCGCGCCCGACCGTGCCGAGCTGGCCGTCCACGACCTCGCCGGTCAGCCGGTGCTGGCGGCCCGGTCGCTGGTACTGCGGCAGATACCGCGTCCCGCCGCCGGGCCGGCGGCGGCGCAGGTGGATCCGCAGTGGCTGCTGCACGTGGACTGGCCGGTCCTGGCCGGCGTCGAAGCGGCGGCCGATGGGCACGGTCCGGAGGCGTTCGGCTTCGCCGCGTTCGGCGTCGACGAGGACGCCGCAGACCTGCTGCGCCGGGCCCTCCCGGCCGCGCGGGTCGCTGACTCGCTGGAGGCTGTACGCGCCGTCGGCGCGGATGCCGTGGTGGTGCCGTGCTGGACCGGCGAGGACGGCCCGACGGCGGAGGCCGAGGTGCCGGCGGCGACGCATCAGCTGACCGAGTCGCTGCTGCTGCGGTTGCAGGAGTGGCTGGCGGAGGAGGCGCTGGCCGACACCCGGCTGGTGGTGCTGACCCGGGGTGCGGTGAGCACCGGTGTCGACGACCGGATCAGTGATCTGGCCGGGGCCGCCTGTTGGGGCCTGGTGCGTTCCAGCCAGACCGAGCACCCGGACCGGGTCACCATCGTCGACCTCGACCCGGCCGATACGGACGATCTGACCGAACTGCTGGCCCGGGCGGTCGGGTCGGGTGAGCCGCAGGTGGCGGTCCGGGACGGTCGGCTGCACGTGCCGCGCCTCCAGCCCGCACACACGTCGGCCGGTCTACCGCTGCCGGAGAGTGACACCTGGCGGTTGGAGACCACATCGGGCGGCAGCCTGGACAATCTCACCCTCGCCCACTGCCCCGACTACGCCGCGCCCCTGCAGCCGCACCAGGTCCGCGTCCAACTCCACGCCGGTGGCGTGAACTTCCGCGACGTCGCCGTCGCCCTCGGCATCGTCACCGACGCCCGCCCCATCGGCGGCGAAGGCGCCGGCACCATCACCGACATCGGCACCGCCGTCACCGACCTCCACATCGGCCAACACGTCATGGGCCTGTTCAACGGCATCGGCCCCACCGCCGTCACCGACCACCGCCTTCTCACCCCCATCCCCCACGGATGGACCCTCACCCAAGCCGCCACCGCACCCATCGCCTACCTCACCGCCTACCACGCCCTGCACCACCTCGCCCGGCTCCAACCCGGCGAACACCTCCTCATCCACGCCGCCACCGGCGGCGTCGGCCACGCCGCCATCCACGTCGCCCGCCACCTCGGCGCCCACATCCACACCACCGCCCACCCCACCAAATGGCCCACCCTCCACCACCTCGGCATCCCCCCGGAACACATCGCCTCCAGCCGCACCCTCGACTTCGAACACCACTACCGCACCCACACCCCCGGCATCGACGTCATCCTCAACAGCCTCACCGGCGAACACCTCAACGCCTCAGGCCGCCTCCTCACCCCCGGCGGACGCCTCATCGACATGGGCAAAACCGACACCCGCGACCCCCACACCTGGACCACCCAACACCCCGACACCACCTACCAAGCCTTTGACCTCATGGACAACGGCGAAGACCACATCGCCACCCTCTACCGCCACCTCCAACCCCTCTTCCACAACGGCACCCTCCCCCCACTGCCCACCCGCACCTACGACATCCGCCACGCACCCACCGCCTTCCGCTACCTCGCCAACGCCCGCCACACCGGCAAAATCGCCCTCACCCTCCCCCCGGCCCTCGCCGCCACCGCGGGCATGGGCACCACCCTCATCACCGGCGGAACCGGCACCCTCGCCCAACACGTGGCCACCCACCTCACCACCCACCACGGCGTCCACCACCTCCACCTCCTCAGCCGCCAAGGCCCCCACCACCCCCACGCCGCCCGCCTCATCCACCACCTCACCCAACTCGACGCCACCATCACCATCACCGCCTGCGACACCACCGACTCCCATCAACTCGCCGAGGTCGTCGACCACATCGACCAGACAGGGCACCCCCTCACCGGCGTCATCCACACCGCCGGAACCCTCCACGACACCACCCTCACCAACCTCACCCCACCGGACCTGCACGCCACCCTCAAACCCAAAGTCGACACCGCCTGGCACCTCCACCACGCCACCAGGCACCACCCCCTCACCCACTTCCTGCTCTTCTCGGCGTTCGCCGGCACCCTGGGCACGGGCGGGCAGGCGGGGTACGCGGCGGCGAACACCTTCCTGGACGGGCTGGCGGAGTACCGGCGCGCCGAAGGGCTGCCCGCTACCGCGCTCGCCTGGGGTTACTGGAACGACACGAGCGCGATGACCGCGCAGCTGACGGACGTGGACCGGGCGCGGATGGCCCGGACCGGCAGCCTCGGACTCGACACGGAAGAGGGTCTGGCGCTCCTCGACGCGGCCCTCACCCACACCCACCCCACCCTCGCCCCGGTCAAGCTCCACCTCCCCACCCTCCGCAACCAACCCCGGGTCCCCGCCATCCTCACCACCCTCGCCGGCGCGCCCACCCGGCGGGCGGTCGCGGACGGGGGCGACACCGGGGCGTCCCTGGTGGACCGCCTCGCCGGTCTCGGGCAGGACGAGCGGCGGGCGGCGTTGGAGGATCTGCTGCGGACCACCGTGGCGGTCGTCCTCGGTCACGCGACGGCGGAGTCCATCCAGCTCGGGCGGGCCTTCCGCGACCTCGGGTTCGACTCGCTGACCTCGGTGGAACTGCGCAACCGGCTGAGCATGGTCACCGGCCTGCAGTTGCCGGCGACGTTGGTCTTCGACCATCCCACCCCGGCGGCCGTGGTCGGCTATCTCGCCGGCCGGCTGCCGGGCCGGGCGGAGCAGTCCGCGCCGGCGACGCGCGTGGTGCGGGCGCCGGCCGCCGACGAGCCGATCGCGATCGTGGGGATGGCGTGCCGCTATCCGGGTGGGGTCGGCAACCCGGAGGAGCTGTGGGAGTTGCTGGCCTCCGGCACCGACGCGATCGGGGAGTTCCCGACCGACCGTGGTTGGCGGGTGGAGCGGCTCTACGACCCGCGGCCGGAGCACGCCGGCACCACGTACGCGCGGGAGGCCGGGTTCATCGCCGGGGCCACCGACTTCGACGCAGCCTTCTTCGGCATCAGTCCGCGTGAGGCGACGGCGATGGATCCGCAGCAGCGGCTGCTGCTGGAGACCGCCTGGGAGAGCATCGAGCGGGCCGGCATCGACCCCACCACGCTGCGGGGCACCGCCACCGGCGTCTTCACCGGCCTGGCGTTCGACGAGTACGGGCCCCGGATGCACGAGGCACCGGAGGCGTACGAGGGCTTTCTGCTGACCGGCAACACGACGAGCGTGGCGTCCGGGCGGATCGCGTACACGCTGGGGTTGGAGGGCCCGGCGGTCACCGTGGACACCGCCTGCTCCTCGTCCCTGGTCGCGATGCACCTGGCCGCCCAGGCCATCCGCAACGGCGAGTGCGACCTTGCGCTCGCCGGCGGCGTCACGGTGATGGCCACCCCCGGCATGCTCATCGAATTCAGCCGGCAGCGGGGCCTGGCCCCCGACGGCCGGTGCAAGCCGTTCGCGGCGGCGGCCGACGGCACCGGCTGGGGCGAGGGCGTCGGCCTGCTCCTGCTGGAACGCCTCTCGGTCGCCCGGGAACGCGGCCACCAGGTCCTCGCCGTGATCCGCGGTTCGGCGGTCAACCAGGACGGAGCCAGCAACGGGCTCACCGCACCCCACGGGCCGTCGCAGGAGCGCGTCATCCGGCAGGCCCTGGCCAACGCCCGGTTGACCCCGGCCGACGTGGACGCGGTGGAGGCGCACGGCACCGGCACCACCCTCGGCGACCCGATCGAGGCGCAGGCGCTGCTGGCCACGTACGGGCAGCACCGGCGGGACGACCAGCCGCTCTGGCTCGGCTCCATCAAGTCGAACATCGGCCACACCCAGGCGGCGGCCGGCGTCGCCGGCGTGATCAAGATGGTCCTCGCCCTCCGCCACGACCTGCTGCCGCGTTCGCTGCACCTCGACGCGCCGAGCCCACACGTCGACTGGGCCGCCGGCAACGTCCGCCTCCTCGACGAGCCCGTCGAGTGGCAACGGAACGGGCACCCGCGGCGCGGGGCGGTGTCGTCGTTCGGCGTCAGCGGCACGAACGCGCACGTGATCCTCGAGGAGGCGCCCCCGGCGGAGCCGGCCTCCCCGCCGGCCGTTGACCCGTGGGACGGGTGGGTGTCGTGGGTGCTGTCGGCGAATACCGAGCCGGCGCTGCGCGCTTACGCCCGGCGGCTGGGCAGCTGGCTGGCCGCGCAGGAGGACGTCACCCCGGCCGCGGTTGAGGACGCGCTGGCCCGGCGGACCCGCTTCCCGTACCGGGCCGTGCTGGTGGCCCGCACC
>NZ_JBFAMU010000351.1:0-5247 GCF_040656655.1 Micromonospora sp. NPDC049799 | reverse complement strand
GGCTCGGCGCCGTCGGCGGCGATGGTGATCAGCGGCTGGCCGACCGGGCGGGCCTCGCCCTCCGCGCCGTGCAGCGCGACGACCCGACCGGCGTACGGGCACGGCACGTCCACGACCGCCTTGGCGGTCTCCACCTCGACGACGGTCTGGTCCACGGTCACCACGTCACCCACGGCGACGCGCCACTGCACGATCTCCGCCTCGCTGAGCCCCTCGCCCAGGTCGGGCAGGAGGAAGACCCGCTCGTTCGCCACGGTCGTCATGCCGCACTCCCCTGCGCGAGCCAGCGGCTGTCGGGCTGGTCGTCCCACTGCAGGCGGGCCACCGTGTCGAGGACCCGGTCCACCGACGGCAGGTGGGTGTGCTCCAGCATCGGCGCCGGGTACGGGATGTCCAGGCCGGACACCCGCAGCACCGGGGCGTGCAGGGCGTGGAAGCAGCGCTCCTGCACCCGGGCGGCGATCTCCGCGCCGACGCCGGCGAAGCCCTGCGCCTCCTGGATGACCACGCACCGGCCGGTCTTGCGCACGGAGGCGGCGACGGTGCCGTCGTCGAACGGCACGATGGTCCGCACGTCGACGACCTCCAGGTCCCAGCCCTCGTCGCGGGCCGCCTCGGCGGCCTCCAGCGCGACCGGCACCGCCGGCCCGTACGCGACAAGCGTGGCGTCGGTGCCCGCGCGCCGCACGACGGCCCGGCCGAACGGCTCGGTGCGGGCCGGAAGCTCGGCCTCGCCGCTGGCGAAGTAGAGCTTCTTCGGCTCCATGAACACGACCGGGTCCGGGTCGTCGATGGCCTCGCGCAGCAGCGAGTACGCGTCCTGCACGGTCGCCGGGGTGACCACCTTCAGGCCCGGGGTGTGCGCGTAGTAGCCCTCGGAGGAGTCGCAGTGGTGCTCGACGCCGCCGATACCGCCCGCGTACGGCACGCGGATGACCATCGGCACGCTCAGCTTGCCCCGGGTGCGGTTGCGCAGCTTCGCCACGTGCGAGGCGATCTGCTCGAACGCCGGGTACGCGAACGCGTCGAACTGCATCTCCACGACCGGTCGCAGCCCGGACATGGCCAGGCCGACGGCGAAGCCGACGATGCCGGCCTCGGCGAGCGGGGTGTCGAAGCAGCGCTTGTCGCCGAAGCGCGCCTGGAGACCGTCGGTGATCCGGAAGACGCCGCCGAGCTGGCCGACGTCCTCGCCGAAGACGACGACCCGCTCGTCCTCGAGCAGCGCGTCGGCGAGCGCGGCGTTGAGCGCCTTCGCCATGGTCATGGTGGCCATCAGGCGTCCCCCTCCTGCTCGGCCGCGGCGGCCAGTTCGGCGCGGACCTGCTCGCGCTGCTCGACCAGCTGCGGGGTCGGCTCGGCGTACACGTGGTCGAACAGGCTCATCGGGTCGACCGTGGGCTGGGTGTTCATCCGGTCGCGCAGGTCGGCCGCGTACGCCTCGGCCTCCTCGGCGATCGCGGCCACGCCTGCGTCGTCCAGCACGCCCCGGGCCCGCAGGTACGTCTCCAGCCGGGCCACCGGGTCCCGGTCCCGCCACGCCTCGACCTCGTCGGCGTCCCGGTAGCGGGACGCGTCGTCGGCGTTGGTGTGCGCCTCCATCCGGTAGGTGTGCGCCTCCACCAGGTACGGACCGTGGCCCGCCCGGGCGTGTGCCACCGCCCGGGTGAGCACCGCGAGCACGGCCACCGGGTCGTTGCCGTCGACCTGCTCGCTGGGCACGCCGTACCCCACGCCCTTGTACGCCAGGGAGGGCGCGGCGGTCTGCCGGGACAGCGGGACGCTGATGGCGTACCGGTTGTTCTGCACGAAGTAGACGACCGGGGCCTTGAACACGGCGGCGAAGTTGACGCCCTCGTGGAAGTCGCCCTCGCTGGTGGCGCCGTCGCCGATGAAGGCGAGTGCCACGGAGTCCCGGCCCTGGTAGGACTCGCCGTAGGCCACCCCGGCGGCGTGCACGCACTGGGTGGCGAGCGGGGTGCACTGCGGGGCGGTGCGACGCGCGGCGGGGTCGTACCCGCAGTGCCAGTCGCCGCGCAGCAGCGTCAGGACCTCGACCGGGTCGATGCCCCGGGACACCAGCGCCATCGACTCGCGGTAGGTGGGGAACACCCAGTCGTCGTCGCGCAGCGCGAGGACGCCGCCGACCTGGCAGGCCTCCTGGCCGCGTGAGGACGGGTAGACGGCGAGGCGGCCCTGCTTGGTCAGGGCGGTGGCCTGCACGTCGAAGCGGCGCCCGACGACCATGCGCCGGTACATCTCGCGCAGGGCCTCGACGGGCGGTTCGGGGTAGTCGGCGCGGGGCGGCAGCGGGGTGCCGTCCGGGTTCAGCAACCGGACCGGTTCGGACTGCGGCAGCAGGCCGGCGGACGGGTCGGGCGCGGCCGGGGTGGCCGGCCGGCCCTTCCGCGGGGATTCCCTGCGGACCGCCTGGGGTGTGGTCGTCACGGCGGGGACCTCCTGGACGTGTGGTGGACCTATGCTCCTGCTGTCGGATGATTGACTCAATATCCGTGGCGAACGCGGGACGATTGACATCCGGGAGGGAGTCGCATGAGCCAGGAGCCCACACCGGCACCGGGCGTGGCGGGCGGAACGGGACGTTCGGCCGGGCCGCTGGACGAGGTCGACCGGCGGATCCTGGACGAACTGGTCCGCGACGGGCGCATCTCCATCCGTACGCTCGCCGAACGGGTGCACGTCTCCCGCACCAACGCGTACGCGCGGGTGGAGCGGCTGCTGCGGGACGGGGTGATCACCGGGTTCCGCGCCCAGGTCGCGCCGGAGCCGGCCGGGCTGGGCACGTCGGCGTACATCTCCCTGACGATCGAGCAGAACACCTGGCGGGAGGTGTCGGCGGAGCTGGCCCGGGTGCGCTACATCGAGCACGTCGCGCTGCTGAGCGGCGAGCACGACGTGCTGGCCATGGTCCGGGCGCCGGACAACGCGACACTGCGGGACGTGGTGCTCAACCGGGTGCAGAGCATCGCCGGTGTGCTGTCCACGCGGACCTGGTTGGTCTTCGAGGAGTTCGACGGCGCCCAGAGCCCATGGCAGTGATCCTCGTCGATCGTCGCCGATCCGAAGATGGCGGTGACCTGACCGCCGGGTTACCGGTGCCGAACCACCGGATGCACAGGTGGCGGCCGGCGGCTTCGCGCTGTCGCCGCACGTGGCGGCCCCGCTAGGGTCCGGAGGATGATCGCTCGGACCATCAGGTCAGCCAAGCAGCACACCCCTGACTCCGCCCGGGTCCTGGTGCGGCGGACGATGCTCGATGCGCACAACGCGAGGCTCCGGCTGACCGTTCCGGTGAGCCGGCACTGCGGGTACGAGAACCTCTACCACTTCACCGTGCACAAGACCGGCAGCCAGTGGATGAAGTCGCTGTTCAGCGATCCCGTCGTCTATCGCCACTGCGGGCTGCTGCCGTACGTCCCGCGCCTGGCCCGGGGCAACCGTCGGTCCGTTCCGCCACCGGGGCACGTCTCCCTGTCCGCGTTCCTGCCCTACGAACGCTATCGGAGCATCCCGAAGCCGGACGCGCACCGCGCCTTCTTCGTACTGCGCGATCCCCGCGACATCGTCGTGTCGAGCTACTTCTCGCTGCGCGGGTCGCACGCCCCGATGGGCGACATCCCCCAGGTGCGCAGGGTCCTGCGGGAGAGCCCGGTACGCGACGGCCTGCTGCACGTCATCGACTACCTCGCCGACAGGGGCCTCTACCGGACGCTCCGGTCGTGGGCACTCGCGCCAGCTGCGGACACCTTCCGGCTATTCCGGTACGAGGACCTGACCGGGGAACGGCAGCAGGACGAGGTCGACCGGTTGATGCGACACTGCGGGATCGTCCTCCCGCCGGCCGACCTGGCCGCCCTGCTCGCCCGCTACAGCTTCGCCAGGATGCGCCGCACGCCCGGCGACTCCGGGTCGAACCCGCACTACCGCTCGGGCCGGGCCGGCGACTGGCGGAACCACTTCGACGACGACGTCCACCAGGCCTTCGTCGCGGCCACCGGCGATCTCGTCGAGATCCTCGGCTACCCCGCACCCGACGCGCCCCGCCACCTCGCGGTCGAGTAGGGCGGCACACGGCCGACGGACCGTCATCGCTCCGGTGGCGCCTCCAGGCCCTCGCGGTCGGCCAGGTCCAGCAGCGGCTCCAGCGAGAAGCGCCGGTCGTCCAGGCCGGCGTGCGGGTCACCCCGCTCGGCGAAGCGCGCCGGCATCGTGGTGACGTCGAAGTCCTCCGGCCGGGCGTCGTCCAGCTCCGCCCAGTCCAGCGGCGCGGAGACCAGCGCGGCCGGCGTCGGCCGGATCGAGTACGCCGACGTCATGGTGTGGTCCCGGGCCATCTGGTTGTAGTCGACGAAGACCGGGCGGTCCCGCTGCTCGCGCCACCACGTCGTGGTGACCAGGTCCGGGCGGCGGCGCTGCATCTCACGGCCCAGCGCCAGGACCGCCCGGCGGCACTCGCCGAAGCTCCACCGGGGCTCGATGCTCAGGTAGACGTGCAGGCCCCGCCCGCCGGTGGTCTTCGGGTAGCCGGTCAGGCCCAGCTCGTCGAGGAAGCCGCGCACCTCGTGGGCCACCGGCACGACCTGGTCGAAGTCGACGCCGGGCATCGGGTCCAGGTCGATGCGGAGCTGGTCCGGCCGCTCCACGTCCGCCTTCGTCACCGGCCAGGGGTGGAAGCGCAGCGTGCCGAGGTTCGCCGCCCAGGCCACCACGGCCAGTTCGCTCGGCGCGACCTCGTCGGCCGTCCGCCCGCTGGGGAAGGTGATGTGCGCGGTGCGCACCCACTCGGGGGCTCCCGCCGGAAGCCGCTTCTGGTAGAACGCGTCGCCCCGGTTGTCCTGCCGGGTGCCGATCTTCGCGCCCTCGAACACGCCGCGCGGCCACCGCTCCAGCATGGTCGGGCGGTCCCGCAGGGCACGCAGGATGCCGTCGCCGACGGCGAGGAAGTACCGGACCACGTCGACCTTGGCCAGCCCGCGCTCGGGGAAGTACGGCTTGTCCGGGTTGGAGACACGGACCAGCCGCTCCCCCACCCGGATCTCCTCGGCCGGCGTCGCCACGCCTCACACCGTAGTGGCATCGGCCGGCGTCCGCGCCCGGCTCACCGCGGGACTCGGGGTGTCCCGTCGTCCAGCGACGGCAACGGCACCACCGTGGTGTCGCCGGCGGCGTGTGCCGAGTGCGCGGGTGGCGGCCGGTGGCCCTCCGGCGTCCGGGTGTGCAGGCGAC
>NZ_JBFAMU010000350.1:0-5259 GCF_040656655.1 Micromonospora sp. NPDC049799 | reverse complement strand
CGCGAGGACCTCTCCCCCGCCGGTGTCCACGTCCAGGGCGGCGCCGATCCCCGCCATCCGGGCGGCGACGCGGCGCGCGTACCCCCAGGGTGGGCGTTCCTCGGTCGCCCGCCCGGCGAGCCAGTCGAAGGCCCAGCCGTCGACCGGCGCGGCGGCCCCCTCGGCGATCAGGGTGTCCACGTCCGCTTCGCGTTCCACCCCGGCAGCCTGGCCGACCACCGGGCGCGCGGCAACGGAGTTACCGCCGGACGATCTCCACGGTCGAGCCGCCGACGCCACCGACACCACCGAGGACCTCGAAGGTGCCCGCCTCTGCCCGCCGCCGGGAGTCGAACTGCCGCATCAGCCGGGCGCCCAGCCGCACCCCGACGGCGCCGACGGTCAAGGCCACCAGCTCGGTGGCGAGCAGCACGACGCTGGCGCCCCGCTGCGGGGCGTCCGCGCGGATCAGGCAGGCCACCAGGAACAGCCCGGCCATCGCCGCGTTCACCAGGTTGAAGGTCACCGCCGTACGGCGGGTGGCGTCACCCGGGGAGTCCCACAGGTCCACCATCCCGGCGACCGTGGTGAGGGCGGCGGCCACCAGCGCGGCCACCGACGTCCAGTAACCCACCTCGCCGAGGAAGGCCGGCCCCCCGATCACATCGGTCAGGTCGAACACCGTCGCGCTCACGAAGAGCCCGAACGGGAACGTCACCAGCATCGGTTGGATCGGATGCCCCTGCACCCGCAGTCGGCTTTCCATCGTATTCCCCCAGGTCGCCTCAGGTCACCAGTCCAGGGTGCTACCCGAGCGCCACGGGGACGAAACGACACGCTCAGGAATCCCGGGGCCGCGACACCGTGCTGACCAGCCGCTCCGCCACCTCCCGGAGCGGGATGGAGAGCGACTCCGCGGCACTGCGCAGCACCTGGAGGGCCTCCTCGGGCGGGCAGCCGCGCTGCGTCATGATCACACCGACGGCCTGCCCGACGACGCCCTCGGAGAGCAGCGCCGCGTCCCGGTCCCCGGCCTGCGCCGCCACCCGGGCCCGGTCCCGCACGGCCGCCAGCAGCAGACCGGCGTGCTCGGCGAGGAGCATCGCGGTCAGTTGGTGCTGCGGGGTGAGCACGTCGCTGGCGCCCGCGTACAGGTTGATCGACCCGATCACCTGCTCGTCGACGTCGACCGGCGCGGAGATCACCCCCTGCACCCCGAACTCGCGGGCCCGGCCGGTCCAGGCCGTCCAGCGCGTCTCCCGGGTCAGGTTCTCGGAGAGGATCATCTCGCGGCGGTGGATCGCCTCCATGGCGGGCGAGTCCGGCCCGTGCCGCAGGTCGTCGAGCCCGGCCAGCCGGGCGTCCGAGGCCGCCACCCCGGCCGGCTCGCCGGCCCGCAGGGCGGTGAAGCCGCACCAGCTGACACCGGCCACCGCGTCGCGTGCGATGCGGACCAGGGCCTTGAGCGCCTCGTCGAAGTCGCCGACGGCGATCAGGCCGGCGGTCAGCTCCCGCAGCAGGGCGGCGGTCTCCAGCACGCCCAGCGTCTCCACCACCGGGTCCCGCATGTCCAGGTTCACCGGTCCGCAGCTCCCGCCGTTCCCGCGCGCGTCGCTGCGCGCCCGACCGGTGTCGTCACCCGTCTCATCCTCTGCACTCTCCCGATTCTCCGACCCGCCCTACTACCCCCGTGAACTGGGGTCGAAACGGCGCAAAAGGGGGCCCCTTCCGGCACCGGTGAGGGCCGGAAGGGGCCGACCGCGTGTCAGCGGGAGGCGGCGGTGAGCCGCCGGCCGACCGAGGCGATGAGTCGGTCCAGCTCCGAGCCGAACGGGTTGTCGTGCACCAGGTACGTCCAGGTCGCGCTGGGCCGCGCCAGCTGCGCCTGGTCCGGCTCCCAGTCCTCGTCGAACTCGCTCTCGGTGAAGGTCTCGATGGTCCGCCGCTCGATCTCCGGCACCAGGTTGTTGAACGCCGGCACCGCCGCCCGGTGGAACTCGTCCAGCGGGTCCAGCCGGCCCAGCGCCCGCAGGTGCACGCCCTCGCGCACCTCGGACAGCTCGGCGAGGTGCTCGGCCCAGAGCCGGTCCAGGTGGTGCAGCGCGATCGACCGGGCCACCCGGGCGAGCAGGTCCTCGTCCATCTCGCCGGCCTTGTCCGGCACCCGGTCCAGCAGCATCAGTGCGGCCACGTCGGTGGTGAGCAGCCGCTCGCGGCGCTCCGCGAGGGCCTTGCGCTGCTGCTCGATCACCACGCTGTAGCGCCAGGTGTTGCGGTGGATCTCGTGGTTGACACCCTCGGCGACCCGCTGGGCGTGCTCGACGGCGTAGTCGACCTGCGGGTCGGTGACCAGGCCGTCGGCGTTCATCCGGGGCGAGGCCGGGACGGTGTCGCCGGCGTGCCGGGCCACCAGGTCGTCCTCCAGGCTGACGAAGAACACCGAGCCACCCGGGTCGCCCTGCCGACCGGCCCGGCCGCGGAGCTGGTCGTCGACCCGGCGGCTGTCGTGCCGGCCGCTGCCGATCACGTACAGGCCGTCCAGCTCGGCCACCCGGTCGCGGTCGGTCTGGTCGCTGCCACCGAGCCGGATGTCCACGCCCCGGCCGGCCATCTGGGTGGAGACGGTGACCGCGCCGTACGCGCCGGCCTCGGCGATGATCGCCGCCTCCTCGTCGTCGTTCTTGGCGTTGAGCACCACGCAGGGCACCCCGGCCGAGCTCAGGGCGGCGGCGAGACTCTCGGACTCCTTGACGTCGAGGGTGCCGACCAGCACCGGGCGACCCCGGTCGTGGTTGCGCTTGATCTCGTCGACAAGCGCCTCCTCCTTCTCCGCCCGGGTGGCGTAGATGCGGTCCGGCTCGTCCTCCCGGACGCAGGGGGTGTTCGGCGGGATCACCGCCACCTCCAGGCCGAAGAACTCCCGCAGCTGGTCGCCCACCAGCACCGCGGTCGCGGTCATGCCGCACACCGTCGGGTACAGCCCGATGTACGCCTGCACGGCGATCGTGCCGAGCACCTCGCCCTCGGCGCTGGCGTCCAGGCCCTCCTTGGCCTCCACCGCCGCCTGGAGCCCGTCGGGCCAGCGCCGGCGCTGGGCGACCCGTCCCCGCATCTCGTCGATCAGCTCGACCGAGCCGTCCCGCACGATGTAGTCGACGTCGCGGTGCAGCAGCGCGTGCGCGTGCAGTGCCACGTTCACCGCGGAGAGCTGGGCGACGTGCTCCTCGTCGTACAGGTCGACGCCGAGCTTGGCCTCGACGGCGGCCAGGCCGGTCGACGTGAAGGCCACGCTGCGACCGTCCTCGGCGACCGTGTAGTGCTTGCCCTTGCGCAGCCCGCGCACCAGGCCGGCGGCGGCGTGCACCGGGTCCTGCTCGCCCGGCACCGCGCCGGCCAGGACCATCGGCACCCGGGCCTCGTCGATCAGGATGGAGTCGGCCTCGTCCACGATCGCGGTGCGCAGCGGCGGCTGCACCCGGTCGTCGATGTCGGTGACCAGCTGGTCGCGCAGGTAGTCGAAGCCGGCCTCGCTGACCGAGACGTAGGTGACGTCACAGGCGTACGCGTCGCGCCGCTCCTGCGGGGTGGAGGCCTCGTTGACCCAGCCGACGGTGAGGCCGAGCAGGGTGTAGACCGGCTCCATCCACTGGGCGTCGCGGCGGGCCAGGTAGTCGTTGACGGTGAGCACGTGCACCGGGCCGTTGCCGACCCGGACGTGCCCGTACGCGGCGACGACGGCGGTGAGCGTCTTGCCCTCACCGGTGGCCATCTCGACGACCTTGCCCGACAGCAGCGCCATGGCGCCGAGCAGCTGCACGTCGTACGGCCGCTGGTCGAGGCCGCGTCGGGCGGCCTCGCGGCCGATCGCGCAGATCTCCGTGTAGCCCTCGGCGCGGCCGGCGGCCTCGGTCAGCTCGACGTCGTCGAGCGCCGCGAGCTCCTCCTCGCGCGCCTCGATGGCCGGCAGCAGCTTTTCCAGCGGACCCAGGTCCACCGTCGTGCCCGGGCGCTGGAGGAAGCGCCGGAACCTCGTCTTCAACCGATGCGACACACCCATGAGCGGCAACGGTACGCGACCGGGCGCACCCGCCGCGTCCCGGTCGGCCGACGCCGCGCCGGAGCGCCACCTCCGGCGGTCGGGCGTCGCCCCGGGCGGCCGGGCTCAGCCGACGAGGAGCTGGTGGGCGGCCAGTTCCCGGTACAGGGGGCTGGTGGTGGTCAACTGGTCGTGCGTGCCGGTGGCGACCACCCGGCCGTCGTCGAGCACCACGATCTGGTCGGCGTCGACGACGGTGGAGAGCCGGTGCGCCACGATCAACAGGGTCCGGCGGACCGCCACGGCGTCGATCGCGCGGCGCAGCGCCGCCTCGTTGCGGGCGTCGAGGTTGCTGGTCGGCTCGTCCAGCAGCAGCACCGGCGGTCCGGCCAGCAGGGTCCGGGCGATGGCGAGTCGCTGCCGCTCGCCACCGGACAGCAGCACGCCGCCCTCCCCCACCTGCACGTCCAGGCCCTCGGCGGCACGCTCGGCCAGGTGGCCGAGGTTGACCTCGTCGAGCACGGCGAGCAACTGGTCGTCGGTGGCCGCCGGCGCGGTGATCAGCAGGTTCTCCCGCAGCGTGCCGGCCAGGACGGGCGCCTCCTGCTCGACGTAGCCGAGGCGGGCCCGCAGCGCGTCGCGGGGCAGGTCCCGCACGTCGACCCCGTCGACCCGCAGCGCGCCGGCGGTGACCTCGTAGAAGCGCTCGACGAGGGCCAGCAGGGTGGACTTGCCGGCACCCGAGGGACCGACCAGGGCGGTCCGGGTGCCAGCCGGGACGGCGAAGCTCACCTCGTGCAGCACCGGTGGGCCGCCGGGGTAGCCGAAGCCGACGCGGTCGAACTCGATCATCGACGCGGGCCTGCCGGCCGGTGACCGGTCCACGGTCACCGGCGGTCCGGCCCGGTCGGCGGCCCCCTCCGCCGGGATCTCCAGGACCTCCTCGATCCGCTGGAGCGCGCCGAGGCCGGTCTGCAGCTGGGTGTACGCGTGCACCGCCTGCCCCAGGGGCAGCACCAGGAAGAACAGGAACATGATGAACGCGACCAGGTCGCCGACGGTGATCGCGCCGGACGCCACCCGGGCGCCGCCGACGCCGAGTACCAGCAGGAAGGCGCTCTGGATGGTCACCGTGCTCACCGGGCCGACGACCGCCTGGACCCGGGCCACCCGCAGACCCGCCGTGTACGCCGCCTCGGCGCTGGCCCCGACGGTGTCGGCCTCGCGCCGCTCGGCCCGGGCGG
>NZ_JBFAMU010000349.1:0-5285 GCF_040656655.1 Micromonospora sp. NPDC049799 | reverse complement strand
CACCGGTCGACCCGGGCCCCCCGTGCCCGCGTACCCGGGCGAGGGTGGCGGCGGCGCGACGACGGCGACGGGCGCGGCCGGGCCCACGGTGACGGCGGCCTGGGCCGCGGGGCTCGGGCTCGCGGTGGCGGGCTGCGTGGCGGTGGGTGTGGGCGTGGCGGCGCGCGGAGCCGGTGCCGGCGTGGCCGGTGTCTCGTGGCCGGACGGGTCCGGCTGCTCAGCCGGGGTGGGGGCGGTCATGCGGTCACGTCTCCGATCGGTGGGGTCCGGGGCAGCGACACCCGGATGCGGCAGCCAGGGGCGGGGGTGGACGGGTCGAGCACCTCGATGCGGCCGCCGTGCAGTTCGACGACCCAGCGGGCGATGGCCAGGCCGAGACCGGTACCGCCGCCGGCCGCCCGGTCACCCCGGGTGAACCGCTCGAAGACCCGGAACCGTTCGGCCGGAGGGATGCCCTCGCCCTCGTCGGTGACCTCGAAGCGGAGCTGGCCGGCGTGCTGTTCGGCGGAGACGCGGACGGTGCCGCCGGCCGGGCTGTGCCGGGCGGCGTTGTCGAGCAGGTTCGCGAAGACCTGGTGCAGCCGCCCGGGGTCGGCGTGCACGTCGAGCCCGGCGGGCAGCTCGTCGAGGTGGAAACGGACGTCCAGCCCGGCCCCCGCCGCCGTCACCGTGGCCTGCTCCACGACCTCGTCGAGGAAGTCCGGTACGTCGATGTGGACGCGGCGCAGCGGTACCACCCCGGCGTCCAGGCGGGACAGGTCGAGCAGGTCGGCGACCAGGTGACCGAGCCGCTCGGTCTGGGCGAGTGCCGCGCGCAGCGTCGCCGGCTCCGGATCCGCCACCCCGTCGACCATGTTCTCCAGCACGCCCTGCAGGGCGGTGATGGGCGTGCGCAACTCGTGCGAGACGTTCGCGATCAGTTCCCGCCGGCGCAGGTCGGCGGCGTGCAGGTCGGCGGCCATCTTGTTGAACGCCTGGGCCAGTTCACCGACCTCGTCCCGGGAGGTGGCGCGGACCCGGCGGGTGTAGTCGCCCCGTGCCATCGCGCCGGCCGCCGCGGTCATCTCGCGCAGCGGTGACGTCATCCCGTGCGCCAGGACCTGGGAGGTCAGCAGCGCCAGGAAGATCGCCGTACCGGCGGTCCTCGGGGGGAACCACCCGATGGCGTACCAGAAGTAGGCCAGGCCGGCGCTGCCCGAGGCGACCAGCAGGACGCCCAGCTTCACCTTGATGGACCGGACCGGGTCCAGCGGCCGGGGCAGCAGTTCCAGGACCCGGTCGACGCGGGTGAGCAGGGTGGTGGTCACGCCGGCACCTCCAGCGCGTACCCGACACCGTGCACCGTGCGGATGAGATCCGCGCCGAGCTTGCGGCGCAGCGCCTTGACGTGGCTGTCGACCGTACGGGTGCCGGACCCCTCGGCCCAGCCCCACACGTCGGCGAGCAGGCGCTCCCGGGGCAGCACCGTGCGCGGCCGGCCGGCGAGGTGCACCAGCAGGTCGAACTCGGTGGGCGTCAGGTGCACGTCCGCGCCGCCCTGTCGGACCCGCCGTTCAGCCTGGTTGATCTCGATGTCACCGAGCCGCAGCGTGGCTGTGGCGGCCACGGCGGCCCTGTCGACCCGGCGGAGCAGGACGTGCACCCGTGCCGCCAACTCCCGCATGGAGAACGGCTTGGTCAGGTAGTCGTCGGCGCCGACCGCCAGGCCGACGAGCAGGTCGGTCTCGTCGTCCCGGGCGGTCAGCATGAGCACCGGCACCGGCCGCTCGGCCTGGATCCGTCGGCAGACCTCCAGCCCGTCGAAGCCGGGCAGCATCACGTCCAGCACGACCAGGTCCGGCTGCCCGCTGCGGAACCGTTCCACGGCGCTCGGGCCGTCCCCGGCCACGTCGACGGTGAAGCCCTCGGCGCGCAGCCGGGCGGCCACCGACTCGGCGATGGTCCGCTCGTCCTCGACGACCAGTACGCGACGTTCCCTCATGCGGCCTGACTGTAGGGACCGGGCGTGGAGATCGGTGGGGCGCGTTGTGAACAACCTGTGGAGAACTGCTCAGGCCTGTGGATAACTCACTCCGGACCGATCCGCTCCGGCCGGGCGGAGGCGGAGCCGAGCCAGGTGTGCGGGTTGCCCCACCAGCACCAGCCCAACTTGGGGGCGCCCTGGCTGATCCACAGCGCCGGCACCCGCTTGTCCCCACAACGGGAGCCGACCAGCGAGAAGCACCGGTTGGTGGCGAGGGCGGCCGGATAGAGGGTGACGAGGGCGAGGCCCTCGTCGATGCTGATCGGCAACCGGTCCCGGCCGGTGATGATCTCCATCGCCGCCGACGGGGCGAGGTTGCACAGGTCCGCACCCCGATCGACGTCGAAGAGCAGGTACGCCGGGCCGGCCGGCACGTCCAGTTCCTTGATCGGGTCGAACCGGGCGAGGTCGCCCTCGGCGTAGTGTCGGTCGACGATCCCGGTCTTCCGCTTGCCCGCGAGGGTGGTCAGTGCCACCCGTTCCTCCACGGACACCAGCTCACGCGTGATCACCAGCAGGAACGGCACGCGACCCTCGGTCGGCGCGGGCAGGTCGGCCGCCCCGGTGACGGCCGCCGCGCGCAGCGGGGCCACCAGGTCGCGGAAGTCGTCCTCGGAACGGCCGGCGAGGGCCGGGTAGCCCAGTTTCACCAGGGTGTCGACCTGGCTGTCGAACTCGGCGGCGGGGTCGAAGGGTGCGGTCACGGCGGCCTCCAGCTCTCGTACGGTCTACCGTACAGCGTACGGTTCGACGGGTCTATTCCCGGATCGCCGGGCTTTCTCCGCGCGGCCCTCCGGGCAAGCGGGCCGCGGCTACCATCCGGCCCGTGCTTCTCCCCCTCGTGGTCGTCGCCGCCCTCGCCGGGGCCGGATGGGGATTCCTGGTCCCCGGGCTGGTCGACCGGTACGCCGTCGAGTGGCCCGACGGCACACCGCAGCCACCCTGGCGGACCGCGTGCCCGCACTGCCATGCGGACCGTGCGGCCTGGTGGCGGGCCACGCCGGACTGCGCCGGCTGCGGTGACCACCCGTGGCCCGGTCGCCTGCTGACGGTGCCGCTGTCGGCCGCCGCCTGCGGACTGGTGGCGTACGCGATCGGCCCGGACCCGGTGCTTCCGGCGTTCCTGCTGCTCGCCGGGCTCGCCGTCCCGCTCGCCCTGGTCGACCTGCGGGTGCTGCGGCTGCCCGACCCGCTGGTGGGTGCGGCGTTCCTCGGCGGGGTGGTGCTGCTGGTGGTCGCGACGGCCGCCGCGCAGTCCGTCACGTCCCTGGCACGTGCCGGCGCGGCGGGCCTGGCCTGCGGCGCCAGCTATCTGACCCTGGCTCTCCTGCCCCGCTCGCAGCTCGGCTTCGGCGACGTGAAGCTCGGCGCGGTGCTCGGGCTCTACCTCGGTTGGCTCGGCTGGCCGGTCGTGGTGACCGGCGTCCTGCTCGCCCCGCTGGTCAACCTGCCGCTGGTCGTCGGCCTGCTCATCGTCCGGCGGGCGGGCCGGCGAACGCTCGTGCCGTACGGCCCGGCGATGCTCGCTGCCGCCGTGGCCGCGGTGGTCGTCGGCGCGGTGCGATAGCCCAGCCGTCGCAACCCTGCGGCGCGGGGGCTGGTACCGCGGTCAGCGGCTCCAGTCCTGCTTGGCCGCCCGGACCAGCTTGTCCTTCAACTCCCGGGTGTGCCGCCGGCTCACCGGCAGCTCGGTCGCGTCGACCACCACCACGTAGCCGGAGTTGACCAGCCGCAGCTCGGCGATGAGCTTCAACTGCACCAGGTACGACCGGTGGATCCGGACGAACCCGGCGTCCGCCCAGCGCTCGGCCAGGGTCGCCAGCGACACCCGCACCAGGTGCGAGCCGTCGGCCGTGTGCAGCCGCGCGTAGTCGCCCTGTGCCTCCACCCACCGCACCGCCGAACGGGGCAGCATCCGCGTGGTGCCGGCCAGCTCCACCGGGATGGTCGGGTCCTCCTCCGCCCGGGCCAGCGCCGCCGGGTGCGCCGGCACCACCCGCGAGCCGATCACCCGGCGCAGCGACTCGGCCAGACGATCGGCCCGCACCGGCTTGCGCACGTAGTCGGTGGCACCCAGGTCGAACGCGTCCACGGCGCCGTCGTCGTAGGCGGTGACGAACACGATCGCCGGGGGTCGGGCGAAGCGGCGCAGCACCCGGGCCAGCTCCATGCCGTCCAGGCCGGGCATCCGGATGTCGAGGAAGACCACGTCCACGTCGTCGTCGCGGAGCACCCGCAGCGCCTCGGTGGCGTCGCCCGCCGTGTGCAGCCGGGCCACCCGCGGGTCGGCCCGCAGGTGGTACGCCAGCTCGTCCAGCGCCGGCAGCTCGTCGTCCACCGCCAGCACCCGCAGGAACCCGGTGCTCATGAGCCCGCTCCGCTCGCTCATGAACCCGCCCGCACGCCCGGGTGGAACTTCGGCACCCGCATGCTCACCTTCGTGCCGGCGCCGAGGCCGGTCTCGACGACCAGGCCGAAGCCGTCGCCGAACACCGACCGGAGCCGCTCGTCGACGTTGGAGAGCCCGACGTGCCCGCCCGGGTCGTCGCCCGGGTCGCCGGTGGCACCCGCCAGCTCGGCGATGCCAGCGGTCAGCGCGGTCGGATCCATCCCCACCCCGTCGTCCTCCACCGTGATGTGGCACTCGGTGCCCGCGTCCCGGGCCTCGATGCTCACCATGCCCGTGCCCGGCTTCCGGGACAACCCGTGCCGGACCGCGTTCTCCACGAGCGGTTGCAGGCAGAGGAACGGCAGGGTCACCGGCAGCACCTCCGGGGCGATCTGCAACCGCACCTGGAGCCGGTCGCCGAAGCGGGCCCGCTCGATCGTCAGGTACCGGTCGATCGAACGCAGCTCCTCGGCCAACGTGGTGAACTCGCCGTGCGCCCGGAACGAGTAGCGGGTGAACTCGGCGAACTCCAGGATCAGCTCCCGCGCCCGGTCCGGGTCGGTCCGGACGAACGAGCCGATCGCCGTCAGCGCGTTGTAGATGAAGTGCGGGCTGATCTGGGCCCGCAGCGCGCGTACCTCGGCGCGGGCCAGGCGTTCCCGGGAGGAGTCCAGCTCGGCCAGGGCGAGCTGGTTGCCGGCCCAGTGGGCCGTCTCCAGGGTCGCCTGCACCAGCCCCGGAGCCGGCGGGCCGTCGGCGACCGCGATCAGTGCCCCGGTCGCCCGGCCGTGGGGGGGGGGCCGGGGGGGGCGGCCGGGGGCCCGCCGGCCGGCGGGGCCGCGCCGGCCCCCGCGCCGAGCCGCACACCCCCCA
>NZ_JBFAMU010000348.1:0-5301 GCF_040656655.1 Micromonospora sp. NPDC049799 | reverse complement strand
GTCCCCCACCGAAGCGTTCCCCGACCCGCGTCGCCGGTGACCGGTTCGCCCCCGTACGACCGGCCGCCGGCTCGCCGGGCAGCACGGCCGGACCGACCGACACGGCTGGACCGACCGGCACCGCCGGCACCGTCCTGACCGGCACCGCCGGCGTCGGTGACGACGCCCTCGACCGGTCGCCGTCGAGCGCCGGAACCAAGCAGTCGGCCGGAAAGGGGCGCGGCCGGCGTGGGCTGTTCCGCCGCGGCAAGGCGCGGGCCGACCAGGACACGACCGCTACGGCGGAGCCGACCGAGCAGCTTCCCGCGCAGGACGAGGAGTTCGTGGACTGGGTCGCCGGGCTCAGCAAGCCGCTGCCGGACAACGAGCCGGAGCAGGAGAGCGGCCGCCGGTCCCTGCGGTCGAGCGGTCGCCACCACCGCGACTGACGTCGTGCCCCATTCCCCTCGGGGGTGAGCACAAGACAGTTTCGCCTTATGTCTGTCGGACATAATTATGTCTGACAGACATAAGGCGATCGACTCTCATGCCTCCCGAGCGGCGACACGCCGAGAGCAGGGCCGCGACTGACGGGGACGACGACTGCGGATCAGGCCAGCGGCAGGTACACCCGGCCCCCACCGGCCACGAACTCGTCCGACTTGTCCTTCATGCCGCGCGCGGCGTACTCCTTCAGCTCCTGGGTGATCTTCATGGAGCAGAACTTCGGCCCGCACATCGAGCAGAAGTGTGCCGTCTTCGCCGGCTCGGCCGGCAGCGTCGCGTCGTGGTACGACCGCGCGGTCTCCGGGTCGAGCGACAGGTTGAACTGGTCCTCCCAGCGGAACTCGAACCGCGCCTTGGAGAGCGCGTCGTCCCACGCCTGTGCCCCGGGGTGCCCCTTGGCCAGGTCGGCCGCGTGCGCGGCGATCTTGTACGCGATCACGCCCGCCTTCACGTCGTCACGGTCCGGCAGCCCGAGGTGCTCCTTCGGGGTGACGTAGCAGAGCATCGCGGTGCCGAACATCCCGATCATCGCGGCACCGATGGCCGAGGTGATGTGGTCGTACGCGGGAGCGATGTCCGTGGTCAGCGGGCCGAGCGTGTAGAAGGGCGCCTCGTGGCACCACTCCTGCTGGAGGTCCACGTTCTCCTTGATCTTGTGCATCGGCACGTGCCCGGGGCCCTCGATCATCACCTGGACGTCGTACTCCCAGGCGACCTTCGTGAGCTCCCCGAGCGTGCGAAGCTCGGCGAACTGCGCCTCGTCGTTGGCGTCGGCGATCGAGCCGGGCCGCAGCCCGTCCCCGAGGGAGAACGTCACGTCGTACGTCGCGAGCAGCGAACACAGCTCCCGGAAGTTCGTGTAGAGGAAGTTCTCCTCGTGGTGCGCGAGGCACCACGCCGCCATGATGGAGCCGCCCCGGGAGACGATCCCGGTCACCCGGTCCACGGCCAGCGGCACGTACGGCAGCAGCACCCCGGCGTGCACGGTCATGTAGTCGACGCCCTGCTCGGCCTGCTCGATCACCGTCTCCCGGAACACCTCCCAGCTCAGCTTCACCGGGTCGCCGCCGACCTTCTCCAGCGCCTGGTAGATCGGCACCGTGCCGATCGGCACCGGCGAGTTGCGCACGATCGCCTCGCGGGTCTCGTGGATCCGCTTGCCGGTGGACAGGTCCATCACCGTGTCCGCGCCCCAGCGGGTGGCCCACGTCAGCTTCTCCACCTCCTCGGCGACCGAGGAGGTGACGGCCGAGGTGCCGATGTTCGCGTTGACCTTCACGAGGAACGCCTTGCCGATGATCGCCGGCTCGCACTCCGGATGGTTGACGTTGAGCGGCAGCACGGCGCGGCCGGCCGCGATCTCGTCCCGCACGAACTCGGGCGCGACACCCTCCCGGATCGCCACGAACTCCATCTCCGGCGTGACGATCCCGGCCCGCGCGTACGCGAGCTGGGTCGGTCGCCTCCCCTCCGCGCCCGCGAGCGGGGTGCCGGCACCACGGACGGGCGCCACGTCACCCCGCGCGGCGATCCACGGACCGCGCAGCGGCGGCAGCCCCACCTCCGGGTCGGAGCCCGGGCCGGAGGTGTCGTAGAGCCTGACCGGCGGATTGCCCCCGGTCAGGTCCACCTCGGCGAACGGCACCCGGACGTCCGGCCGCGACCCCTCCACGTAGACCTTGCGACGTGCCTGCATGACAGCCTCCCTGTCGCTCAAGCGGACCAGCCGAAGTGGTCCAGAGGGCCGCGTCCCGCGCCCAATCTCCAGTCCCGGGCGCCGGTCAGCGCCCGGGTGACGTACTCCTTGGCGGTGGCGACGGCGGCCGGAACCGGATCGCCCAGCGCCAGCCGGACGGCGACCGCCGCCGAGAACGAGCACCCCGTGCCGTGGTTGTGCCGGGTCGGCACCCGGGGCGCGCGGAGCACCGTGGTCGTGCCGCCGCCGCGCAGCACGTCGACCGCCTCGCCGTCGGCATCCACGTCGCCGCCGGTGACCACCACGAACGCCGGCCCGCCCGCGGCGAGGGCCTCCGCGGCGGTCACCATCTCCTCGACCGTGGTCACCGGGCGTCCGGTGAGGGCCGCGGCCTCCGCACAGTTCGGCGTCGCCACCTCCGCGTACGGGAGGAGCCGCTCCACCGCCTCCACGACGCCCAGCGTGTGCCCGCTGGTGGCGACGAGCACCGGGTCGACGACGAGATGGGGCAGCCGCCCGTCCTTCGCCGCCTCGGCCACCGCGTCCGCGACGGCGGGGCTGCCCAGCATGCCGGTCTTGACCGCCCGGACGGTGAAGTCGACGAGCACGCTGTCGAGCTGGTCGGTCACCGTACGCGGAGGCAACGGCAGCACGGCGTCCACGCCCCGGGTGTTCTGCGCGGTCACGGCGGTGAGCACGCTGGTCCCGTACGCCCCGAGGGCGGCGAAGACCTTGAGGTCGGCCTGGATGCCGGCGCCCGCGCCGCAGTCCGAGCCGGCGATGGTGAGCACGGTCGTGGGTGTCACTGGTCCCCCTCGGTGGTCGCGGTGGCGGCCCGCACAGTGGCGGCGGCCCGCAACGTGGCGGCCGCCTCGGCGGGGTCCCCGGCCCGCATGATCGCGCCGAGGACCGCCACGCCGACCGCCCCGGCCGCGACGCACTCCCGCACCTGATCGGGGGACTCGACGCCACCCAGGGCCAGGACCGGGACCGGGCTGACCCGGATCAGGTCGGCGAGTCCCGTCGGACGCAGGGGTGGGCCGTACCCGGGTTTGGTCGGCGTCGGGTAGACCGGCGAGAGGGTCGCGTAGTCCTCGGTGGTGAGCCGGGCCAGTTCCGCCTCGTCGTGGCAGGAACGGCCGACCAGGCCGAGGCGTGGCGGTGGGTACGGGCCGGCGGCGGGCAGGTGCACGGCGTCGGAGTCCAGCGGGTCCGGCCCGGCGACGACCAGCGTGCCGCCCGCCTCGGCGAGGATCGCGCGTAGGTCGGCGGCGAGGGCGGCCCGCTCGACCCGGGGCAGGTCCTTCTCGCGCAGCACCACCCACCGCACTCCCCCGGCGACGGCCGCCGCCACCACCTCGACGAGCGGCCGGCGCGCCACCCGTCGATCGGTCAACACGACGACCCCGGAGGGCCGGCGGGAGGAGACGGAGCCGGGGCGCGGGTCGAGCCGGGACGACGCCGTCACAGCTCCGGCCTTCCCTGGTCCGGTGTGGACGCGAGGGCGTGGAAGCGGCGCTCGATCCGCCCGGCACCGTACGCGAGGCGGCCGGCCTCGACCGCGTACCGCATCGCGGTGGCCATCGCCACCGGGTCGGCGGCCCGGGTCACCGCGCTGGCGAGCAGCACCGCGTCGCAGCCGAGTTCCATGGCGAGCGCCGCGTCGGAGGCGGTGCCGATGCCCGCGTCCAGGATCACCGGCACATCGACGCTCTGCCGGATCAACCGGATGTGGTGCGGGTTGCTCACACCCAGCCCGGAGCCGATCGGCGCGCCGGCCGGCATGACCGCGGCGCAGCCGACGTCGGCCAGCCGGCGGGCCAGGATCGGGTCGTCGGACGTGTACGGCAGCACGGTGAAACCGTCCGCGACGAGGTCCTCGGCGGCGCGCAGCAGCTCCACCCCGTCGGGCAGCAACGTCCGCTCGTCGCCGATCACCTCCAGCTTGACCCAGTCGGTGCCGAACGCCTCCCGGGCCAGGTGGGCGACTTTGACGGCCTCCCCCGCCGTGTAGCAGCCGGCCGTGTTCGGCAGCAGGCGTACGCCGCAGCGGTCCAGCAGGTCGAGCAGCCCGCCGGCGGTGCCGGGGGCGGTGTCGACGCGACGCAGGGCGAGGGTGACCAGTTCGGTGCCGGAGGCCCGGATCGCCTGCTCCAGGACGTGCAGGTTGGCGGCCCCACCGGTGCCGAGGATGAGGCGCGACGTGAACGGGACGCCGCCGAGGTCCAGGGTCACCGCGCTCACCCGCCCTGGGCGGCGCTGAGCACCTCGACGCGGTCGCCGTCGTGCAGCACGGTCGCCGGCCAGCCGGTCCGGGGCACCACCTCGCCGTTCACGGCGACCGCGAGGCCGCGCTGCTGGTCGGTGACGACACGGACCAGGTCCGCCACGGTGGAGCCGCCGGGCAGGGTCCGGCCGGCACCGTTCACGGTCAGTTCCACGGGTGTCCCTCCTCGGTGGTGAACCGGTCCGGGGTGAACGGGGCCAACAGCGGGTCGGCCACCCCGGTGGTGATCAGGTCGGCGATCAGGTCGGCGGTGACGGGGGTGAGCACGATGCCGTGGCGGTGGTGCCCGGTCGCGGCCACCACGTCGGGCCGCCCGGGCAGCGGGCCGAGGATCGGGGCGTTGTCCGGTGTGCCGGGGCGCAGCCCGGCGACCGCCTCGACCAGGTCGTACTCGGCCAGCTCCGGTAACAGGTCCACGGCGGCGCGGAGCAGGCGCAGCACCGCCCCGGCGGTGACCGTGGTGTCGGTGCGCTCCTCGACGGTCGCCCCGACCACCACCTCCCCGTCGGCGCGCGGGACGAGGTAGACGTGCTCGCCGTCGGCGTACCCCCGGATGACGTGCCGGAAGCCCGGCGCGACGCCGCCGGGCGCGCGGAGCCGGAGCACCTGGCCCTTCACCGGTCGGATCGGCAGCCCGGTGAGCGACGCGGCGCCGCAGCCGGCGGCGACCACCGTGACGCGAGCGTCCACCTCGGACAGACGCTCGACGGCCGTGGCCGTGAGCGTCGCCCCGGCCCGCTCGGCGGCGGTACGCAGCGCCGGCACCAGGCGGCGCGGGTCGACCTGATGGTCGGTGCCGGCGAGCGCGCCGCCGCGCACCCGGGGGGCGAGC
>NZ_JBFAMU010000347.1:0-5312 GCF_040656655.1 Micromonospora sp. NPDC049799 | reverse complement strand
ATTGGCACTGGCTTATCAAGCACCCTGTTGAGTTCTCAAAGAACAACCACACACCATCCGGCATCCCACTCACGCAGAACCCGTCCGGGGCATTTTGTCCGTCTCACACCCGCCGCTCTCGCGCCGGGCACTTTTACTACGTTACCTCACCGTCTTCTCCGTGTCAACCGGTGTGTCCCGGTGTGTCACGCTTCGTACGGGTTGGCGCCGACGAACGCGCGCAGCGGTGTACCGCTTCGCTGATCATCGGATTTGGTAGGCCGGCCGCTGCGGTTTCCCGCAAGCTCGCCCGGTTCCCTACCGGTCGATAACCTTACCCGGTCGGTTTCGCTCCGCCAAATCCGCCTCGCGGCGGTCTGTCGGGCCTCGCCCGGTCCGTGTCCTCCAGGAGTGACCCTGTCCGACCCGGTGCCATCCCGGCTCAGGTGCTTCAGGGCGCTTGCCCTGTTTGCCCCGTTCCGCGTTGGCAGAGAGAAAGTTACGCGCCCGCAGGTTTGATCGTCAAATCGGTGGGTAGCGTCCCGCGTCACATCATCATCGCCCAGCTATCAACGCAGGTCAGAGGCCTGGTGGCACCTGGTGGGTCGCGAGGAGCGGGGCCGAAGGTCCCGTCTACCGGGGTAGCAACGCACTGCTCGGGGCCTCCAGTTCCCGGGAACCATGAAGGCATGACAGTTCTGGTGAGCGGTGCGACCGGGCGGGCCGGGTGGCACGTCGCCCGGTTCCTGCAAGAACGCGGCCACCAGGTGCGGGCGGCGGTACCCGACGCGGGTGCCACCGGTCCGTGGGACGAGGCGGTCACGTTCTCGTTCACCGACCCCGCCACCTGGGATGCGGCCTTCACCGGCGTGGACCGGATGTTCCTGATGCGTCCCCCGCAGATCGGCAACGTCAAGCGGGACATGCTGCCCGCCCTCGAACGCGCGCGGCAGCTCGGCGTACGACGGATGGTCCTGCTCTCCCTCCAGGGTGCCGAGCACAACCCGGTGGTCCCGCACCACGACCTGGAGAAGTGGCTCCGGAGGTCGGGCCTGGAGTGGACCTTCGTCCGGGCGGCGTTCTTCATGCAGAACCTGTCCACGACCCACGCCGCCGACATCCGCGAGCACGGCCGCATCCTGCTTCCCGCCGGACGGGGTCGGACGGCCTTCGTCGACGTCCGGGACGTCGCCGAGGTGGCGGCCCTGGCGCTGGACGGCGACGGACACGTCGGGCAGGCGTACACCCCGACCGGGTCGCGGCCGCTCACGTACGCCGAGGTTGCCGACCTGATCGCGGCCGAGCTGGGACGGCCCGTGCGGTACGTGTCGGCGGGTCCGCTGCGCTACCTACGGTCCGCGCGGGCGGAGGGTATGGCGTGGGGCATGGCCCTGGTCACGCTCGCTCTCTACACGACCTGCCGGCTCGGCCTCGCCGACCGGATCACCGACGACGTGCGGGCCCTGCTGGGCCGCCCGCCGATCGACTTCGCCCAGTTCGCGCACGACGAGCGCGGCGCGTGGTCGCCGGCGACCGCCCGGAAGCCCGCCGCGACGGGCTGAGCTCCGGCTCCGCCGTGGTTCAGGCCGTCGACCGGTCGGTACGCCGGCCGGCGGCCCGCCACGCGCGTACGCCGAGCACACCGACGGTGGTGCCGATCGCCAGCGACGCCGCGATCAGCAGAGCGTGCACCCACAGGAATCCCGTCGCCGGGAACTCGCCCACCTCACCGTTCGACCACGAGCGCGGGTCGTTCCAGATGGCGACCGCGAACCGGGGCCAGATCACCCAGGTCCAGACACCGACCCCGGTGAGGAAGACAGCCCAGCGGCGAGACAACACCATGGCGGCGAGTATGCCAGCGCCCGGGCGCCCGTCCCGCGACGGCGGGACCGGCTCCCGGGTGAGGGGAGCCGGGCCCGCCGCCCGGCGTCAGAAGCAGGTGCCGATGCCGCCGATCGCCGGGTTCGCCCGGTCGTGGTAGTGGATCGTCCCCGCCGGATCGGCCATGAACCCGCCCCAGATCGTGCAGCCACCACGGACGTACGCCCTGGTCGGACCGGCTGCGTAGAGCTTGTTGGCGTCGTCGGTCTGGGTCGGCAGGTACTGCGCCGCGAGGTAGACCTGGGTCCGGGTGAGCGTGCCGACGTACGCGGACTTGATCGTGGCCGTGCAGCCGTACCCGGTGAGCGTGTTGTACATCAGGTAGACCGTGCCGAGGCGGGCGCCGGTCTGCGCGTGGTGGATCGGGTCCTGGTCCCGCACGGTGTAACCGAACCCGCAGAGCGACTGCGGGGTCACCGGGTTGACGACCGCGGCCTGCGCCGTGCCGCCGGCCCCCGCGACCAGACCCGCCGTCAGTGCGAGCACGACTCCCATTCGCCGAATGGTTCCCAACATCTGCGTCCCCCTCTTCTCCGTTGCGCGGATGCGGGAACAGAATGGTGTTCCGGGGACGGGCCACCGAATGTGTCGGCCCGACACCGTCGCCGAGCCGACGATGTGTCGCCGCACGTAGGGGGACCCTCACCTGCGCGAAGTCCCGCCACTCATCGACGGACGGCGAATATGACGTAATTCGCACCGCGACATTTCCGTGAACCGACAATTGCCGGCTGTTTCCCGCGTCGACGGCCGGGGCGCAACCCGAGGGGACCGACGACGACCCCCTCGGAGGTGTCCCGTGCAGCCGAGCTACAACTGGGACTGAGCGCCGCCGCCGGGCATACCCGACTCGCGACCGGCAGGCATGGTCCGCCGGTTGCGGGGCACAGAGACCCCATGAACGGGGTACGGGACGAGGTGGTTCTGCCGGTCGTCGACGATCTGGATCAGCTCGTCGACCTGCTCCGGGAGACCCGCCCGGACGAGGAGATGTACGTCCGGTGGTCCCGGGGTCCCGAGATCGACCTGTGCGGGCAGCCCGGTGCGGGGCAGTCCAGCAAGGACGCGCTGACCGGGATCGACCTGCCGGGCCTCTCCGCCAACCCACTCGCCGTGGAGCCGTGGTGGGGCGGGCGACCGCTGCGCCTGTGGGTGGCGCGCCGCCTCTACGACTACTGCCACCTGCGGGATCTGCGAGGTCCCGGCGTACGCCCCTGGGTCCTGGTGGGTGAGCAGTGCGGGCGGGGACCGGACAACGAACCGCTCGTGCACTGCCGGCGCCCCGTCGCCTGGGTGTCGGAGCGGGCCCTGCGCGAGGCGGACCGGGTGGTGGAGGCCCAGGCGTCCGAGGAGTGGGGGCCGCTGCACCGGGCCGACTGACCTCGCGCCGGCAGCCTCACCCCTCCTGGTCGCGCAGCCCCACGCAGTCGTGCTCCCAGAAGGTGGCCGAGTAGACCAGCGTGCCCGTCATCCACGGCTCGTACGTCGCGAGCGGGAACACCTGGAAGGCCGGCTCGGGGATGCGGAGCGACGGTCTGCGGAAGCCGCACCCACGGCCGGGGCGGAAACCGAGACGTGAGTAGTACCCGGGATCGCCCTCCAGGAACACCGCCGGCACACCCCGCGCGTCGAGCAGCTCCAGGCCCCGCCGGACCAGCGCGGACCCCACGCCGCGCCCCTGATGGGCGGGAAGGACCGCGAGCGGACTGAGCACCTGCACGTCAACGAGCCGGCGGGGGGCGTCGAGCAGGCTCCGGGTGAACATCACCTGGCCCACGACCTCGCCGGCCACCTCCGCGACGAGGGAGAGCGCGGCCGGGTCGTCGTGGCGCAGGGCGCCGACCAGCCGCGCGACCACCGTCCCATGATCGCCGAACGCCTGTCGGTGAAGGTGGCCGACCGCGTCGTGGTCGTCGTGCCGCTCGCCGCGTACGTGCATAGGCCGGGACCGTAACGGGCGACGCGCCCTTCGGCCAGGCGATTACCTTCACGGGCGCCAACCGGTTCCGTCCAGGGCGTCCGAGGCCGTCATCGGCGTTCGTAGGCGCCGAGGTCCGGTCGGCTGTCGCGGGGCAGCCGGTCCGCGTCGGTGGTGGTGCCGGCCGTCGGCGCGCCGGCGTCGACGGCGGGGCTGTCGGCATTGAGGCGGAAGTCGCCGGCGGCGGGGTCCACGAAGGAAGGCTGGCCGACAAGGGTTCCCCCGGCGATCCCGGCCGGCAGTTCCTGGACTCCGACGAGGAGGTTGTTCGCCAGCCTGGTGGCACCAACCCGGTTGACCCCGACGGCGACCTTGCCGGTCCGGGCCACGGCGATGTTGTTGGCGACGGCGACCCTCTCCGCCCCACGGACGATCACCTCGCCGGACAGGTGGGGCGTCTCGGCGTTGTGGTACAGGGTGTTGTTGAGGACGGCGACGTTGTCGCTGTCGTACACCGCGATGCCGTGGCCACCGTTGCCGTACGCGACGTTGTCGGCCACCAGGATGAGGCCGCGATAGCGGTCCTGGGAGAGCGGGGCCTCCCGCAGGTGCTCGTTACGGTTCAACTCGATGCTGAAGCCGTGGCCACTGGTTGGTCTGTCGGCGCCGATGACCGCACTCGGCACGATCTGCCGGCAGTCGTGGGCCACGTTGCCCCGAATGATCATTTTGTAGCCGGTGTCGTCGTCGGAGTTCCAACTGCCGTTCACCGAGAAGCAGCTTCCCGAGTAGCCGGAGTACCAGGAGTTGCGGGCGGCCACGTTGTACTCCATGGTCACGTGGTCGGCCGCGAGGGTCGAGAAACCGGCCAACGCGCAGTCGGTCGCGGTGTTGCCCCAGAAGTGCACGTGGTGCGGCCGGCGGGGAGGATCCGCGGACTTCTGCTCGTCGGCGGTGAAGCAGTTGCCGTTGATGGCCGGGTCCTTGAGGTCGCCGCGCTGGGCACGGTCGCGCTGCTCGGCGGTCAGCCGGGCGCGGTTGCCGACCGCGGAAAGCCCGACGACCCGGATGTACGCGGCACGGACATGCACGATCTGCCAGTTGCCCTCGCCGCCCTCGATCACGGGCCGAGCGTTCGGAGCGGCCGCGTACGTGATCCACCTGTCGGGTTCGCCCGATCGCGTGATGCCGAGGACGTTCGGTCGGCCGGGGGCGCTGTACCGCCCGTCGGCGATCAGAACCGTGTCACCGGGCCGGGTCTGGTCGGCGGCGCGCTGCAGCGTCCGGAAGGGCTGTTTCTGCGTGAGGCCGCTGTTGCTGTCGTCGCCGGACGGTGCCACGTACAGGTATCGCCCGCCCTGAAGGGGGGCCTTCTGCCCGGTGGACCAGGTCGGGCCGCCGATTCCGGCGCCGACCCCGCCGCGCTGCGCGGGAGCCGCGGAGCGCGACGGACCGGGCCGCGATCCAGTTGCCGACGGTGACGATCCCGAACAGAAGTCCGATGAAGAGACCGAACCAGGCGCCGCTGCCG
>NZ_JBFAMU010000346.1:0-5315 GCF_040656655.1 Micromonospora sp. NPDC049799 | reverse complement strand
GGGCCATTGCCGGCGACCGGCACCCGGCAGGCCGGGTCGAGCAGGACGGCGCGGACGTCGGCGTGGCGGGTCACCGTCCAGCCGCCGTCGGGCGCGAACGTCGGCGGACCGCACGGTGGCGTGCCGGGTGCGGGTGAAATCTCAACGGTCACCGCCTGACGGTAGGACCCACACCGTTCGGCGCACACCGAACCGTGCAGCCGCGTACCGTCCCGCCTTCGGTGGAACACCATTGCTGTCTTCGACGTCCGGAGACAGCAATGGTGTTCCACCCGTCGCGCACGGACGGAGGGCGGCGGCGTGAAGGCGTGACGGGTGGCGCGGCGCGGACCGTAGACCGGCGACGGGCGGTGCATTGGTGGCGGGGGGCGACACACGGCCGGGGTTGGCGGTGGCGACGAGGGCCATCGCCTCCGTACGCCGTCACTGCCCGGCGCGGGCCGCTGTAACCGTGCGCCACCCCGCTCCTGTTACTTGTGTGTTTCCGCCACATAGCCCGTGGGTGACGTCACTTCTAGCGTGAGCCGACAAATGAGTTCCCCTTCCTCCGAGTCCTCACGTGGAGTCGCAATGACGGTCCGGACGACGCGGCGGGTGTTCCTCTCCGCCGCCACGATGATGGCCGCGGCGCTCGCCGCCACGGCCTGTGGCAGCCCGCAGGAAACCGCCTCCGGCGGCGGCGACAGCGCCGCACCGGTCAAGGTTGGCCTGGTGTACTCCCAGTCGGGAGCGCTGGCCAGTTACGGCAAGCAGTACATCGAGGGGTTCAAGGCCGGCCTCGACTTCGCCACCAACGGCACCAACAAGGTGGGCGAACGGGCCATCGAGCTGACCGAGGTCGACGACGCCGGTGACCCGGCGAAGGCCGTCTCCGCGGCCAAGGACCTGATCGGCAAGGGGCACAAGATCATCGCCGGCTCGACGGCGTCCGGCGTGGCCCTCCAGGTCGCCCCGATCGCCGCCCAGAACAAGGTCCTCTTCATCTCCGGTCCGGCCGCCACCGACGGCGTGACCGGCGCGAACAAGTACACGTTCCGCTCCGGCCGGCAGTCGTACCAGGACGTGGTGACCGCCAAGTCGTTCATCGGCGACCCGGCGGGCAAGAAGGTCGTGGTGTTCGCCCAGGACGGTGCCTTCGGCGACGCCAACGAAGCGGCCGTCAAGAACGTCATCGGCGGTGCCGGCGCGACCGTCACCAGCGTCCGGGCTCCGGCGAGCGCCACCGAGTTCACCCCGTTCGCGAGCCAGATCAAGGCCGCCAAGCCGGACCTGCTCTTCGTGGCGTGGGCCGGCACCACCGCCCCGGCCATGTGGCAGACCCTCGACCAGCAGGGCGTACTGTCCTCGACCACGGTCGTCACCGGGCTGGACATCCGCGCCTCGTGGCCCACCTTCGGCGCCGCCGGCAGCAAGATCTCCTTCCTGTCGCACTACTTCGACGGAGCCAGCGACACCGAGGCCGCCAAGGCCGCCAAGGCCAAGATCCCCGGCGGGACGCTCGACCTGTTCCACCCGGACGGGTTCGCCGCGGCGCAGATGGTCGTGCGTGCGGCCCAGGAGGGCGGCGACGACGTGGACAAGATGATCACCGCCCTGGAGGGCTGGAGCTTCGACGGGATCAAGGGCAAGATGACCATCCGCAAGGAGGACCACGCCCTGCTCCAGCCGATGTTCCAGGCCAAGCTCACCGGCAGCGGCCAGGCCTTCACGGCCAGCGCGCAGAAGAGCCTGACCAGCGACGAGACCGCGCCGCCGGCCGTGGCGATGAAGGGCTGACGCAGAATGCTCACCACCCGCGGTCTGACCTGGCGGATCGGTGAGGTCGCCATCGTCGACAGCGTCTACCTCGACCTGGCGCCGGGGGAGTTCCTCGGCGTCATCGGGCCCAACGGCGCCGGCAAGACCTCACTGTTCAACCTGATCACCGGCCTGCGCCGGGCCACGGAAGGTCGGATCACCCTCGACGGGCAGGACATCAGTGCCCTCCCGCCGCACCGGCGGGCCCGCCTCGGGCTGGGTCGTACCTTCCAGGCGTCCTCGGTCTTCGGCTCGCTCAGCGTGCGGGAGAACGTCCGGCTCGCCGTGCAGGCGTACCGCGGGGGTTCGATGAAGCTGTGGCGGCGGGCGGCGGCCGACCGGGAGGTCGCCGCCGCCGCCGACGCGGCGCTCGACCGGGTCGGCCTCACCCACCGGGGTACGGCGCTCGCCGGCACCCTCGCCCACGGCGAGAAGCGCAAGCTGGAGATCGCCCTGCTGCTCGCCGGCGAACCCCGGGTCATGCTGCTCGACGAGCCGATGGCCGGGGTCAGCGCCGAGGACGTGCCCGAGCTGGTGCAGGTGATCCGCTCGCTGACCGGCGACAGCGGCCGGTCCGTGCTCATGGTCGAACACCACATGGACGTGATCCTCGAACTGGCCGACCGGATCGCCGTGATGCACCACGGTGCCCTGCTCGCCTGCGACACCCCGGAGACGGTGATGGCCAACCCGACGGTGCAAGAGGCCTACCTGGGGGAATCGCTATGACTGAGCCAGTACTCAGTGTGGAGGACCTGTCGGTCCGCATCGCCGGGCTGCACATCCTCCAGGGGGTGTCCTTCACGGTCGCGCCGACCGGCGTCACCGTGCTGCTCGGCCGCAACGGCGTCGGCAAGACGACCACCCTGCGGGCGATCGTCGGGCTCACCCCCCGCAACGGCGAGGTGCGCGGCGCCGTCCGGATGGGCGCGCAGAGCCTCCTCGCGCGCCCCACCCACCGGCTGGTTCGCGGTGGGCTGGGCTACGTGCCCGAGGACCGCTGCGTCTTCGCCGGGCTCACCGTCGCGGAGAACCTGCGGCTCGCCGAGCGGCGGGGCACCACCCCCGCGTACGACCGGGTCTTCGCGCTCTTCCCGGAGCTGGACCGGCGCGGACGGCAACGGGCCGGCTCGCTCTCCGGTGGGCAGCAGCAGATGCTCGCCATCGGCCGGGTGCTGCTCAACGACAACCGGCTGCTGCTGGTCGACGAGCCGACCAAGGGCCTCGCGCCGAAGGTGGTGACCGAGGTGGCCGAGGTGCTGGAACGGGTCGCCGAGTCCGTCCCGGTGCTGCTGGTCGAGCAGAACCTGGCGGTGGTCCGGCGGCTCGCCCGCGACGCCGTGGTGCTCTCCTCCGGGCAGGTGGCCTGGACCGGGAACGCGCAGGAGTTGCTGCTGGAGACCGGGTTGACCAAGTCCCTGCTCGGTGTCGGTTCGGCGGAGGTGCATCACTAGATGGACACGATCGTTCTGCTGACGTTGACCGGGCTCGGCCTGGCGGCGCTCTACTTCCTGGTCGCCTCCGGCCTGTCCCTGGTCTTCGGCCTCGCCGACGTGCTGAACTTCGCGCACGGCCTCTTCCTCGGCGTCGGCGCGTACGCGACGTGGTGGGCGGCGGGCAACCTGCCCGGTGCCGGGTCCGACGGGTTCGGCTTCGTGGTCGCGGTCGCCTTCGGCGTCGCCGCCGGCACGCTGGTCGCGGTGCTCGTCGAGCTGGTGCTGATCCGGCCGTTGTACTCCCGCACCATCGAGCAGGTCCTGGTCACCGTCGGTCTCTCGCTGGCCGGCGTGGCGCTGCTCCAGGCCACCTGGGGCGCCGACGCGCGCACCTTCCCGCGGCCCGAGTGGACCCGCCAGGTCACCTCGGTCCTCGGGGCGAACGTGCCCAACGGCGGCCTGCTGCTGATCATCGCCGCGGTGGTGGTGCTCGGGGCGATCCTCGCGTTCCTCCGGTGGACCCGCTACGGCCTGGTGATCCGGGCCGGTGTGGAGAACCGGGAGATGGTGACCGCGCTCGGCATCGACGTACGCAAGGCGTTCACCCTGGTCTTCGCGATCGGCGGGGCCGCCGCGGCGCTGGCCGGTGCGCTCGGCAGCGTCTACTTCGGCACCGTCTCGCCGGGTCAGGGCGGCTCCCTGCTGATCTTCGCCTTCATCGTGGTGGTCATCGGCGGGATGGGGTCGGTCGTCGGCTCCGCGTACGCGGCCGTCGCCGTCGGGCTGCTGCAACAGTTCGTCAACTACTACGGCACCTCCGGGCTGGGCGACGTCTGCGTGGTCGGGCTGCTCGCCGTGGTGCTGCTGCTGCGCCCGCAGGGCATCGCCGGAAAGGTGGCAACGGCATGACCGAGGTCAAGAGTCCCGAGGTTCCCGCGCCCCCGGCGGCGGTGCCCTCCGAGTTGACCCCCGGAGACCGGTGGGGACGGGTGCGCCCGTTCCTGCCCCTGATCCCGCTGCTGGTGGCGCTGGCCCTGCCGTACTCGAAGCTGGAGCTGCCGGGCATCTTCGAGGGTCCGCTGAACTCGCCCGGCACCCTGCAACTGCTCGCCGTCTGCCTGGTGTTCGGCGGGCTGGCCGCCGGCTACGACCTGCTGTTCGGGCGGACCGGCATGCTCTCCTTCGGGCACGCGCTCTACTTCGCCGCCGGGGTGTACGGCACGGACATCCTCGTCACCCGGGCCGGGCTCCCGCTGTGGCAGGCGGCGCTGTTCACCATCACCGGCGGGACGATCCTCGCCGCCCTGCTCGGCGCGGTGGCGTTGCGTACGGTCGGGATCGCCTTCGCCATGGTGACCCTCGCCTTCGCCCAGGTCGGCGCGATCCTGGTGGCCCGCGACTTCGGCGGGCTCACCGGCGGCGAGGAGGGCCTGCCGCTGGACGTGTCCGGGCTGCCGGAGGGGCTGGTCGGCGTCACCAACACCGTCAACCTCTACTGGCTGGCCCTGGCGTACCTGGTCGTGGTGGTCTTCGTGGTGCACCGGGTGTCCGGTTCGCCGACCGGCCGGGTGCTCGCCGGCCTGCGGGACGACGAGCGGCGGATCGGGGTGCTGGGCCTGGACCCGTACCGGTTCAAGCTGGTGGCGTTCACCCTGGCCGGCGGGCTCGCGGCGGCCGGCGGCGTGGTCTACTGCCTGATCGTCGGCGGCGCCTCGCCGCACATCACGTCCAGTGAGCTGACCCTGTCGCTGCTGGTCATGGTGGTGCTCGGCGGCCCCGGCACCCGCTGGGGGCCGGTCATCGGGGGCATCCTCTACATGTACCTGGACCACCGGCTGGTCGCCTTCGGCACCAGCGACGCGGTGGACGCCCTGCCGGCGTTCCTCAGCCGCCCGCTGTCCCAGCCGCTGTTCGTGCTCGGCACGGTGTTCATCCTGGCCGTGTACTTCTTCCCCGGCGGCCTGGCCAGCCTGGCCCCCCGCCTGACCCTGCTCCGCAACTCCCTCCGCACCCGCCCCCGGGGGCGCTGACCCGCGTCGATCATGAGGTTGGCGGGGCGGCACACCGGCGTGTCGCCCCGCC
>NZ_JBFAMU010000345.1:0-5321 GCF_040656655.1 Micromonospora sp. NPDC049799 | reverse complement strand
GCATCGACCGGGTGGCGACCCGGGTGGCCACCGCCGACCGCCCCTGCACCGGCGTCACGCCGGACGACCTCGCCCCGCGTGTCGCCGGCATCGACCTGGACCGCCCGCTCGCCGACACCGGCGCCGCCCTCGACGAACTCGGCGAGGTCTACCTGCGGGACGCGGTCTGGTTCCACCACCCCCGGTACCTGGCCCACCTCAACTGCCCGGTGGTGATCGCCGCCCTGCTCGGCGAGGCGGTGCTCAGCGCCGTGAACTCCTCCCTGGACACCTGGGACCAGAGCGCCGGCGCCACCCTGATCGAACGCCGGCTCGTCGACTGGACCGCCGCGCGGATCGGCCTCGGCCCGGACGCCGACGGTGTCTTCACCAGCGGCGGCACCCAGTCCAACCTCCAGGCGATGCTGCTGGCCCGCGAGGAGACCTGCGCCCGCCTCGGCCGTCCGGCCGATCGGCCGTCCCGCCCGGAGCAGCTGTCCCGGCTGCGCGTCATCACCTCCGCCGCCGGCCACTTCAGCGTCCAGAAGGCCGCCACGCTGCTCGGCCTCGACGCGGACGCGGTGATCACCGTGCCGACCGACGCCGACCGGCGGATGCGGACCGACGACCTGGCCGCCGCACTCGACCGCTGCGAGCGGGCCGGCCTGGTGGTGATGGCCGTCGTCGCCACCGCCGGCACCACCGACTTCGGCAGCATCGACCCGCTGCCGGAGATCGCCGACCTCTGCGCCGCCGCCGGCGTGTGGCTGCACGTCGACGCCGCGTACGGCTGCGGGCTGCTGGTCTCGCCGACCCGCCGGCACCTCCTGCACGGCATCGAGCGGGCCGACTCGGTCACCGTCGACTACCACAAGTCGTTCTTCCAGCCGGTCAGCTCCAGTGCCCTGCTGGTCCGCGACCGCCGGACACTGCGCCACGCCACGTTCCACGCCGACTACCTCAACCCGGCCCGGATGGTCGAGCGGCGCATCCCCAACCAGGTGGACAAGAGTCTCCAGACCACCCGCCGCTTCGACGCCTGCAAGCTCTGGCTGACCCTGCGCGTCATGGGCCCGGACGGGATCGGCGCCCTCTTCGACGAGGTGTGCGACCGCGCGGCGGGCGCCTGGCGGATGCTCACCGAGGACCCCCGCTTCGAGGTGGTGACCCGGTCCCCGCTGAGCACCGTGGTCTTCCGCTACCTGCCGACCGGCCCGGACCGCGTCCTCGCCGACGACGCCAACCTGTACGCCCGCGAGGCCCTCGCCGCCTCCGGCGCCGCGCTCGTGGCCGGTACGACGGTGGACGGCGCGCACCACCTCAAGTTCACCCTGCTCAACCCCGAGACCACCCTCGACGACGTCGCGTACGTCCTCGATCTCGTCGCGGCTCACGGGCGCGCCTACGTGGACGCCCGCACCGCCGCCCCGCTGTCCTGCCCGGTCGGCTGACACACCGGAGACCACCATGACGACGCACGACCTCATCGCCGTCGGGCTGGGCCCGTACAACCTGGGCCTGGCCTGCCTGACCGCGCCGATCGCGGACCTCGACTGCCTGTTCCTCGAAGCGCGCGACAGCTTCGACTGGCACCCCGGCATGCTGCTGGAGTCGACCCGCCTTCAGACGCCGTTCATCGCCGACCTGGTCAGCCTCGCCGACCCCACCTCGCCGTACTCCTTCCTCAACTACCTGAAGGAGACCGGCCGGCTGTACCCGTTCTACATCCGGGAGAGCTTCTTCCCGCTGCGCGTCGAGTTCGACGACTACTGCCGCTGGGCCGCCGGACAGCTGCCCAGCGTGCGCTTCGGCCACCGGGTCACCACCGTCGAATACGACGAGGCCGACGGCTGTTACGTGGTGCGGGCCGACACCGCCGACGGGACGATCACCCACCGGGCCCGCCACCTGGTGCTCGGCACGGGCACCCCGCCGCACGTGCCCGACGCGTGCCGGGGGCTGGGCGGCGACGCCGTCCACAACTCGCGGTACCGGGAGAACCGGGCGGCGCTGCGTACCAGGCGCAGCGTCACGGTGGTCGGCAGCGGGCAGAGCGCCGCCGAGATCTACCACGACCTGCTCACCGACATCGACACGTACGGCTACCAGCTGAACTGGGTCACCCGGTCGCCGCGGTTCTTCCCGCTGGAGTACACCAAGCTGACGCTGGAGATGACCTCTCCGGACTACGTGGACTACTTCCACGCCCTGCCGGAGGAGACCCGCTACCGGCTGGAGGTCGAGCAGAAGCCGCTGTTCAAGGGCATCGACGCCGACCTCATCAACGACATCTACGACCTGCTGTACGCGCGCAGCGTCGCCGGCCCGGTCCGCACCCGGCTGCTGACCTGCACCGCCCTGCGTACCGCCGCGTACGACGAGGCGAGCGGGACGTACACGCTGGGGCTGCACCACGTCGAGCAGGGACGGGACGCCACCCTGGAGACCGAGGGCCTGGTCCTGGCCACCGGTTACCGGTACCGGGTGCCCGAGTTCCTCGAACCGGTCCGGGACCGGATCCGCTGGGACGGCCACGGCCGGTTCGACGTCGCCCGCAACTACAGCATCGACCACACCGGCCGGGGGATCTTCCTCCAGAACGCCGCCACCCACGCGCACAGCGTCACTTCACCCGATCTCGGCATGGGCGCGTACCGCAACTCGTGGATCGTCCGCGAGGTGACCGGTCGCGAGCACTACCTGATCGAGAAGAGCATCGCCTTCCAGGAGTTCGGCGTGCCGGCGGGAGCCGTCTCGTGACCGTGTTCACCCGGGTCGACGACCGGCTCGGCGAGTTCGCCCTGCGTACGCTCGATCCCGACGCGGACGCCGCGCTGCTGCACGGCTGGGTGACCCACCCGAAGGCCGTCTTCTGGATGATGCAGGACGCCGACCTCGCGCGGGTCGCCGACGAGTACCGGCGGATCGCCGCCCACCCGCACCGCGACGCGTACCTCGGACTCTGGCGCGGCACCCCGGCGTTCCTCGCCGAGCGCTACGACCCCGCCCACGTCGAGCTCGTCGGGCTGCACGCCGCGGTCGAGGGCGACGTCGGCATGCACTTCCTGTGCGCGCCCACCGACACCCCGGTGCGCGGCTTCACCCGGGCGGTGATCACCACCGTGCTCGACTGGATCTTCGCCGACCCCGCCGTGCGGCGAGTCGTGGTCGAGCCCGACGTGCGCAACACGGCCGTGCACGCGCTCAACGCGGCCGTCGGGTTCGCCGTCGTCGGCCCGATCCGCAAGCCCGAGAAGGACGCGCTGCTCAGCGTCTGCACCCGCGAGCAGTTCCGGACCGCCACCCGAGGAGACGTACCCGCGTGAACGCAGGAGTCGACCACCTGACGCCCGAGCGCTGGGCCCGCGCCAACCGGCTGCTGGTCCGCAAGGCCCTCGCCGAGTTCGCCCACGAACGCCTGATCGCCCCCGAGCACACCGGCGGCGGCCGGTGGCGCGTGCGCAGCGACGACGGCGCGGTCGAGTACCGCTTCGCCGCCCGGGTGCTCGCCCTCGACCACTGGCAGATCGACGCCGACACCGTCACCCGGCACTCCGGTGGCCGGGACCTGCCGCTCGACGCGGTCGACCTCTGCCTGGACCTGCGCGGCGCACTCGGCCTCAGCGACACGGTCCTGCCGGTCTACCTGGAGGAGATCAGCGCGACCCTGGCCGGCACCGCGTACAAGCTCGCCGCGCCGCCGATCAGCGCGGCCGACCTGGCCGAGGCCGACTTCCAGACCATCGAGACGCGGATGACCGAGGGCCACCCGTGCTTCGTCGCCAACAACGGCCGGATCGGCTTCGGGGTGGACGACCACCACCGGTACGCCCCGGAGTCCGCCGCCGGTGTCCGGCTGGTGTGGCTGGCCGCCCACCGCGACCACGCCACCTTCACCTGCGCCGCCGACCTGGACTACGACACCCTGGTCCGCGCCGAACTCGACGACGACACCCGCACCCGCTTCGCGGCCACCCTCACCGGACTCGGCCTGGACCCGGGGGACTACCTGCTGCTGCCGGTGCACCCCTGGCAGTGGGAGAACAAGCTGGCCGTCACCTTCGCCGGCGAGGTCGCCCGGCGCCGGCTGGTCCACCTCGGCGAGGGACCCGACACCTACCTCGCCCAGCAGTCGATCCGCACCTTCTTCAACGTGACCCGGCCCGACCGGCACTACGTGAAGACCGCCCTGTCGGTGCTCAACATGGGCTTCATGCGGGGACTGTCGGCCGCGTACATGGAGGCCACCCCGGCGATCAACGACTGGCTCGCCGACCTCGTGCAGGGCGACCCGGTGCTCAAGGGCACCGGATTGTCGATCCTCCGGGAACGGGCCGCGATCGGCTACCGCCACGGCCAGTACGAGGCCGCCACCGACCGGTACTCCCCGTACCGGAAGATGCTGGCCGCGCTGTGGCGGGAGAGTCCGGTGCCCGGCCTGGAGCCGGGCCGGCGGCTGGCCACCATGGCGTCGCTGCTGCACACCGACCACGACGGCCGTTCCCTGGTCGCGGCGCTGATCGCGCGGTCCGGCCGGACGCCGGCCCAGTGGTTGCGCCGCTACCTCGACGCCTACCTGGTGCCGCTGCTGCACGCTCTCTACGCCCACGACCTGGCCTTCATGCCGCACGGCGAGAACGTCATCCTCGTCCTGCGCGACGCGACGGTCGAGCGGGTGATCTTCAAGGACATCGCCGAGGAGATCGTCGTCATGGACTCGGACGCCGACCTGCCGGAGCGGGTACGCCGGATCGCCGTCGCCGTGCCCGACGACGAGAAGATCCTGTGCATCTTCACCGACGTGGTCGACTGCTTCCTCCGCCACCTGGCGGCCGTCCTGGTCACCGAGGACGTCTGCGACGAGGACACCGTCTGGCGGACGGTCGCCGAGTGCGCCACCGACTACGCCGACCGGGTGCCGCACCTGGCCGACCGCCTCGCACGGTACGACCTGTTCGCACCCGAGTTCGCCCTGTCCTGCCTCAACCGGCTCCAACTGCGCAACAACCGGCAGATGGTCGACCTCGCCGACCCGTCCGCCGCGCTCCAGTTCGCCGGCACCCTGGTCAACCCGATCGCCGGCTTCCGACCGCCCCGCTGACCGGCCCACCGGCGGCCCGGCCGGGGTGCCGATTCGCGCCTCGGATCGACAAGTGTCGACGACCTCCATAGACTCCGGTCGCTCCCGTACCACGAGTCCAGGAGGTTGCCCGTGTCGTGTGAACCCCGACCGCAGTCCGCTCCGATCCCGCGTCGCCCCATCCGTACGCTGACCCGCCTCGGTGGCGCGGCGCTGCTGGCCGGCGCGCTGCTCGCCACGGCCGGGACCGCCGCGGTGGCCG
>NZ_JBFAMU010000344.1:0-5324 GCF_040656655.1 Micromonospora sp. NPDC049799 | reverse complement strand
CGGCCCTGCGGGTCGCCGCCGGCCCGGGGGCCGAGCCCGCGGCGGACCTCGACCTGGACGCCGACGTGCCGCTGGCGCGGGCGGTCCGGGAGAACACGGTCGTCCAGGACGGTACGGCCGTGTGCGTGCCGCTGCGGTACGGCGACGGCGGGGCGTTCGGGGCTCTGGAGGTGCGCTGGTCCGGGCCGGTGGTCGACGGCGGTCGTCCGCAGGGGCTGCTGGACACGGTGGCCGGGCTGTGCGGCCAGGCGTTGCAGCGGGCCGAGCTGGCCGACTCGGCGCAGGCCATGGCCGCGTTCGCCGCCCGGCTGAGCGTGACCCGGTCGACGGCCGAGGCGATCGAGGTGATCCTCACCGCGGCGCCGATCGCGGTCGGCGCGGTGCTGCCCGGCCTGGCGATGCGGGAGGAGGGGCGTCGGGTCCGGCTCTGGTACAACGGCGTGCCGTCCAGCCTGTCGGCGACCTTCGCCGACCTCACCATCGACGACCCCCGGCCGATCGCCACCGCGCTGCGCACCGGCGAGCGCATCGTCCTCACCGACCGGGCGGAGTTCGTGCGGCGTTTTCCCGGGCTGCCCGACCCGGTGGGGCGGCACGGGCTGGTGACCACGGTCGCGTTGCCGCTGCTGGACGCACGGCGCCGGCCGATCGCCGCCCTGGGCTTCGGGTGGCGGCGGCAGCGGCCCCTGCGCGAGGGCGACCTGGCGCTGCTGGACACCGTCGCCGACCTGTGCGAGCAGACCCTGGAGCGGGTCCGGCTGGCCGCTGCCGAGCACAACCTGGTCACCCGTCTGGCGGGGCGGCTGCGCACGTCGAACCGGTCCACGCCGGCGGGGTTGCGGGTGGCCACCCGGTACACGCCGGCGATGAGCGGGCTGCACCTGGGCGGCGACTGGCACGACCTGGTCGACCTCGACGGTGACGGCCTGGCGGTGGTGGTCGGTGACGTGGTCGGGCACCGGGTCGAGGCGGCCGCGGACATGGCCCAGATCCGTACGGTGGTCAACACGCTGATCCGGCTCGGGGTGCCGCTGGGCGAGGTGTTCCCCCGGTTGACCGACCTGCTCGGGGTGGGCTTCCTCGGCACCTGCCTGGCGATGACGGTCGACCCGGTGGCGGGCCGGGTCAGCGTGGCCCGGGTGGGGCATCCGCACCCGGTGCTGGTGCGCCCGGGACGGCCACCGGAGCGGGTGCACACCGCCAACGCCCTGCCGTTGGGGCTGGTCCGCGAGCCGGTGCCCGTCACCACCCTGCCGTTCGGCGTGGGCGACCTGCTCGTGGCGTACACCGACGGGCTGGTGGAGCGGCGCAACCAGGCGTACGACGAGGGGGTGGCGGCGCTGCACGCGGTGGTCGACGCTCACCGCGACGCGCCGGTGGAGGCGATCGCCGACGCGGTGATGGCCGAGTTGGCCGGCTCGGAGGACGACCAGGCCCTGGTGGTCATCCGGCACGTGGGCTGACCGACCGGCGCCGGGGCGCGTACCTGGCTAGATTGGCCGCTGAGGACCACCGACAGGAATGAGGACACCAGGCGATGGCAGTCGACGCCGGCAAGCAACCCGCGAAGGCCTCCGGGACGTACCGGATCGGCGGCGACCTGCAGGTCGACCGGCTCGGCTACGGGGCCATGCAGATCACCGGTCCCGGGGTGTGGGGCGACCCGAAGGACCCGGCCGAGGCGGTACGGGTCCTGCGTCGGGCGGTCGAGCTGGGCGTGACCTTCATCGACACCGCCGACTCGTACGGACCCTTCGTCAGCGAGATGCTGATCAAGGAGGCTCTCCACCCGTACGCCGACGACATCGTCATCGCGACCAAGGCCGGCCTGACCCGCTCGGGCCCGGGTGACTGGCGGCCGGTGGGTCGGCCGGAGTACCTGCGTCAGCAGTGCGAGCTGAGCCTGCGCCACCTCGGCCTCGACACCATCGGGCTCTACCAGCTGCACCGGATCGACCCGCAGGTGCCGCTGGCCGACCAGCTCGGCGAGCTGGCGCTGCTCCAGCAGGAGGGCAAGATCCGGCACATCGGCCTGTCCGAGGTGTCCGTGGAGGAGATCGACGCCGCCCGGAAGATCACCCCGATCGTGTCCGTGCAGAACCTCTACAACCTCGCCGACCGCAGCGCCGAGGACGTCGTCGACCACTGCGAACGCACCGACCTCGCGTTCATCCCGTGGTTCCCGATCGCCACCGGCAACCTGGCCCGGCCGGGCGGCCCGCTGGACGCCATCAGCACCGAGCACGGCGCGACGCCCGCGCAGCTCGCCCTGGCGTGGCTGCTGCGCCGCTCGCCGGTCATGCTCCCCATCCCGGGTACCTCGTCGGTGGCGCACCTGGAGGAGAACGTGGCCGCCGCCGAGGTGGAGCTGACCGACTCCGAGTACGAGGCGCTCTCCCGGGCCGCCTGATCCTGGTCACAGGGCGGGCGGCCGGCACCATGCCGGCCGCCCGCTGACGATCGCCTCAGAGCGCGAAGCAGTTCGGTCGGATCGTCGAGTCGGCGAGCGCCTGCCGGACCACGCTGTACGTGGTGCCGTCGAGCACCAGCCCGAGGTGTCCGACAACCCGCAGCGGGCACCACGACTGGATCAGCACGTTTGTCGCGCCGTCCGCGAGCGAGGCGTTGCCCACCGGCCGGACCAGCTCGTCCTGGAGGGTGCGCACGGCCGTGTACCGCACCGCGCCCGGCGTGTCGTCACCGGAGTTGAGGTCGGCGAGGAAGGCCGAACCGATCGTCATCTGCTGGCAGGCGACGATGCCCACGCAGCTGCCCAGGCCGAGGAACGCCACCAGGTTGGCGACGTAGGTGCCGTACTGCGGGGAGCCGAGGCTGACGTAGCGGCCGACGGAGCCGGTGCCGCCGAGCCGTTTGAGGTAGTACCGCGACACCAGCCCGCCCTCGGAGTGCGCGACCACGTCCACGGTGGCGGCACCGGTCGCGGCGCGCACCTGGCCGACGTACGTGGCGAGGGCGCGGGCGGAGGTGGGGATGTCACCGAGCCCGAGGTTGGGCAACTGGTAGATCCACACCCGGTAGCCGTCGGCCCGCAGCCGTGCGGCGAGGGGCTCGTAGACGGCGGCGATGCCGCTGAGCCCGCCGACCACGATCACGGTACGTCCGGCGGCGGCGGTCTGGACGGTCGCCGCGGGGTCGGCCTGGACGGTCGCGGCGGGGTCGGGCGGTGCGGGGGCCGCGACGGCGGTGGAGGGGACGAGCAGGATGGCGAGGGCCGCGAGGGTGGCGGCGACGGCGGTCTTTCGGAGCAGCATGGCTGCACCTCCGGTGGGAGGTACCCGGCGAGCCGGGAGTGGTGGGTGGGGTGTCCGATCGACCGGTGCGACGATGATGCGGGTAACAATCCGGAAACGTCAATGGAAAGTTACGCGCGGGTAACCCGTTGTTCCACCGTGGGCGCAAACCGGCATTTCGCACGCGCTCGGTCCACTGAGGAGATTGGTCGACACCGGAGGGCCTTGCGCAGCAACGGATCGGGACCCCGGCGGCCCTGCGTCGGTGGCATGCTGTGGACCGTGCAGGGGACACCGCCATCCGACCACCAGCTCCGGGTGATGCCGTGGTGGCTCGTCCTGATCGGGCTGCTGCTCGCCGCCGCGCTCGGCTGGTGGGTGCTCGACTGGCTCCTCGGTGAGGCCGACCGGGCCGCCCAGCCGGACACCCGCGCCACACTGCGCATCGACGCCATCCGCACCGGATTGACCGTGGTCGCCGGCACCGGCGGGGGCCTCGCGCTGCTGCTCGCCGCGCGCCGGCAGTGGATCAGCGAACGGGCGCAACGCCACCAGGAGGCCGTCGCCGCCCACGACCAGGCGCACCGGGAACGCGTACAGGCACACGCCGAGTCGGTCGCCGAGGCCGGCCAGCGGCACCAGGAGCAGCAGGCCGCCGCCGCCGAGCACGACGCCGCCGAGCGCCGGCTCACCGAGCTCTACACCCGGGCCGTGGAGCTGCTCGGCAACGACAACGCCGCCGTACGCCTGGGCGGCCTGCACGCCCTGGAGCGGCTCGGCCAGGACAACCCGGCGCAGCGTACGACGATCGTGGCGGTGCTCTGCGCGTACCTGCGGATGACGCCGCCGGACGACGACGCGCGCGAGACGGAGGTCCGGCGCACCGCGCAGCGGGTCCTGACCCGGCACCTGCGTGCGGACGGCGACGGGTGGTGGCCCGGGGTGACCCTGGACCTCACCGGGGCCCGGCTGGACGGCTTCGACGCCAGCGGTTGCACCCTCGTCGACGCCGACCTGACCGGCGCGGTCTGCGTCGGCGTCACCCGCTTCACGGGCGCGACCGTGCGCGGGAGGCTGACGCTCCGGGCGACGTTCGACGAACTGCTCCTGGACGACCTCACCGGCGACGGGGAGGTCGTGCTCGACGGCGCCCGGACCGCCCGCACCAGCTTCGACGGCGCCGACCTCGGCGGTGCGCTGTCCTGCCGGGGGGCCACCTTCGTCCGGGTGACCTTCCGAGGCACCACGTTCCACCAGCCGGCCACCTTCGACGCGGCCCGCGTGCAGGACAGCGCCACGTTCCGCGAGGCGGTCTTCCTCGGCGGACTGTCGATGGAGCACACGGTGTTCGGTGGGTACGCCGGCTTCCGGCAGGCCCGGTTCGCCGACATGGCGCTGTTCCGCTGGACCGAGTTCGGCGGGGAGACGTGGTTCGAGCGGACCCGCTTCGAGGGCGCGGCGAACTTCGGGCGGGCCCGGTTCGGTGGTCCGGTCAGCTTCGACGGGGCCACGTTCGCCCGTCCGGTCCTGGTGGACCAGGCGCGGGCGATGGCGGGGGCGCCGCACGCCTGGCCGGAGGGAGTGACCCCGGAGCGGCTCGACGGCGACTGGCTGCTGCTGACCGACCGCTGACGACGCGCACCGCGGTACGGCCCAGGTGCGGGCGTCGTCAACGGAGAGAGCGGAACAGCACCAGGTACCCGCAGTACGCCAGGGGTACCAGCGCGAAGCAGATCAGGATCCCCAGGGGGACGTAGCGCGGTGGCGTGCCGGCGACGACGGCCGGCCGGCCCCAGCGCCCGAGGATCAGCCAGCCGGCGATCAGCGACACGGCGGGCAGCCCGGCGCACATCCACGCGTACAGCGTCCCGAGGTCGACCACCCCCACCCCGGACGCCACGACGAGGACCAGCATGAGCACGACGCCGACCGCCGCGCATCCGGCGTACACGGCGACCGCCCGGGCCATCGGTGACCAAAGGTCATCGCCGCCATCACCACCGAGGTGACGAAGACCAAGCGGCTCACCGGCATCGCCGACGTCAAGGACCTCACCGACCGGGAGAACGGCAC
>NZ_JBFAMU010000343.1:0-5342 GCF_040656655.1 Micromonospora sp. NPDC049799 | reverse complement strand
CGACGCGCTGTTCGAGATGGAGCTCGTGGGCCACGACTTCTACCTGTTCCACGACAAGGAGTCGGGGCGGCCGAGCGTCGTCTACCGGCGCCACGCCTACGACTACGGGATCATCTCGCTCGCGATCTGACCCGGCCGACCGTGGTGGCGGCCCTCGCCGCCACCACGGTCGTTCCCGCGTCACGCGTCAGCGCAACTCCTCGGGGAGCAGGCCGAAGACCAGGTCGTCGACCCGGGTTCCGTCCAGGCCGGGCAGCCGTCCGCGCAGCAGCCCCTCCCGGCGGAAGCCGACGTTCTCCAGCACCCGGTGCGAGGCGGTGTTGGTGGGCATGGTGCCGGCGACCAGCCGGGCCATCCCCGCCGGCCCGAACGCCCAGCCGGCGAGCAGGCGGACCGCGCGCGTGGCGTACCCGCGACCACGCCAGGCGGGCAGCAGGGCGTAGCCGACCATGCCCTCGCCGAACGCCGGCTCGGTGACCGACAGGCCGCAACTGCCCGCCGGCTCGCCGGTCGCCGCGTCGAGGATCAGCAGGCGGGCGATGGTCCCGGTCAGCCATGCGCTGCCCGCCAGTGCGCAGCGCCGCTCGATCGCCTCCCGCGTCGGCGGCACCGGGGGTGGCTGGTTCGCCACCACCTCGGGGCGGCTGTGCAGCCGGAACATCAGATCCGCGTCGTCCGGGCCCAGCGGGCGCAGGGCCACCACGCCGTCGGTGAGCCGGCCGTCGGGCAGGTCGGGCAGCGCGCGCGGCGCCGGGCCGGGCGGGTCGTCGGCGAGGCGCACCCAGGCGATCAGGTCGGTCCGGCCACCGTCGCGGGTCGGGCCGGCCGCCCGGCGGACGCCCTCGTGGCGGAAGCCGGCGGCGAGCGCCACCCGCTGGCTGGCGGTGTTCTCCGAGTGGGTGAACAGCTCCAGGCGGGCGATGCCGGTGGCGACGGCGTGCTCCGCGAGCGCGCGGGTGGCCGCGGTGGCCACGCCCCGGCCCCGCGCCCACGGCGCGACCCAGTAGCCGATCTCGGCCTGCGACCGGTACGCCACGAGGCGGCCCAGCCCCACACCACCGAGCAGCCGGTCGGTGGCCGGGTCGGCGATCACGTACGCGGCACCGCCGGCGGCCCAGGCAGCGGGCGCGCCCTCGGTGATCCACCTGCGGGCGTCCGCCTCGGTGTACGGCGACGGCAGACCCGGCAGGAACCGCTGGGTCAGCGGGTCGTCGCAGCCGGCGGCGGCGTCGGCTGCGTCCTCGGCGCGGTACGGCCGCAGCCGCACGCCGTGCGCCTCGACGATGTCCGGCGTCATGCCAGGTCCTCCGCGAGCAGCCCGCCGATCCACGCGTCGACGCGGGTACCGCGGTGGGTGAGCGCGCCCCGGGCGGTGCCCTCGACGGTGAAGCCGGCCTTCTCGGCGGCCCGCCGGGAGGCGGTGTTGCCGACGTTGGCCCGCCACTCGACGCGGGTCAGGCCCAGCGTGGCGAAGCCCCAGGTGGTGAGCGCGCCCAGCGCGGCCGGCAGGTAGCCGCGGCCACGTGCCCACGGTGCCGTGAAGAAGCCCACGTCGGCCAGGAGCGGGTCGGTGGGGTGCAGCCGCAGGTCGATCGTGCCCGCGAAGCGGTCGTCGGGATCGGCGACGGCGAAGCAGGCGCTGCTGCCCGCGGCCCAGGCGCCGCGCCCGTAGGCCAGGTACCACTCGGCGTCGGCGTGGTCGTACGGGTCCGGCACGGTCGTCCAGCGGATGGTCTCCGGGTCGCGGCAGGCGATCACCACGTCGTCGAGGTCCCGCTCCTCCAGGGGGCGTAGCCGCAGCTCACCGTCGGCTGTGGTGGCGAAGAGGGTGGGCTGGGGGCGGCCGAGGACCGCGGCCCGGCGGGCGTCCAGGGTGCCCGGCCCGGCCGGTCCGACCTCGCCGGGGCCGGGGACCTCGCCGGGCAGCAGCGAGCCGATCCAGCCGTCCCGGCCGCTGTCGGGGAGGCGGAGCCGTCCCTCGACGCGGAAGCCGGTGCGCAGGGCGACGAGGCGGGAGGCGTGGTTGCCGACCTCGGCCCGCCAGATCAGCTGGCGCAGCTTGAGCGTGTCGAAGGCCCAGCGGGCGACCGCCCGGGCGGCCCGGACGGTGACGTTCCGGCCTCGCGCCCACGGTGCCGTCCAGTACCCGATCTCGCCGCTGCCGGTGCCCGCGTCGATCGTGACCAGGCCGCAGGAGCCGAGCAGGTCGCCGGTGGCCGGGTCGCAGACGGCGAACGGCGCTCCGGTGCCCCGCGCCCATGCCTGGCCGGAGATGTCGGTGACGAAACCGTGGGCGTGTTCCGGCAGGTACGGGCGCGGTACGGTGGTCCATCGCTGGATGTCCGGGTCCTGGCAGGCGCGGAGGACCGCCTCGGCGTCGGTCGCCCGCCACGGCCGCAGAAGCACGCCGTCTTCGATGATCTCCACAGGCTCCATCCGTGCATGGTGCCGGATCGTTCGCCTACGGCGTAACCGGATTAGCGCGTGATTGGCGGGCGGTACGAGCTTTATGTCGGGTTGACCCGCTCCGACCGCCGCCACCAGTGACCATCGCGCCGATGGAGCGCCTACGATGGTTCGAGACTGTCTAGGGGAGCGTTGATCCGTGTCGATTCTGGAAAAGGTCCTTCGCGCCGGCGAGGGCCGCATGGTGCGCCGGCTGAAGGCGATCGCCGCCGCCGTCAACTCGATCGAGGACGACTACGTCAACCTCACCGACGCCGAGCTTGCCGGCATGACCGAGCACTTCAAGGAGCGGCTCGCCGACGGTGAGACCCTCGACGACCTGCTGCCGGAGGCGTTCGCGGTGTGCCGCGAGGCGGCCGCCCGGGTGCTCGGCCAGCGCCCGTACGACGTCCAGGTCATGGGCGGCGCGGCGCTGCACTTCGGCAACATCGCCGAGATGAAGACCGGTGAGGGCAAGACCCTGACGTCGGTCATGCCGGTCTACCTGAACGCCCTGTCCGGCAAGGGCGTGCACGTGATCACGGTCAACGACTACCTGGCCCAGCGTGACGCCGCCTGGATGGGCCGGGTGCACGAGTTCCTCGGCCTCACCGTCGGTGTGGTGCTGCCCAACCGGCCGTCGGTGGAGCACCGGGCCGCGTACGAGTGCGACATCACCTACGGCACCAACAACGAGTTCGGCTTCGACTACCTGCGCGACAACATGGCGTGGTCGAAGGAGGAGCTGGTCCAGCGCGGCCACAACTTCGCGGTCGTCGACGAGGTCGACTCGATCCTCATCGACGAGGCCCGCACCCCGCTGATCATCTCCGGCCCGGCCGAGCACTCCGCCCGCTGGTACGGCGAGTTCGCCGGCGTGGTCGCCCGTCTCCAGGCCGGCAAGGACGGCGAGGGCGACTACGAGGTCGACCACTCGAAGCGCACCATCGCGGTCACCGAGCGGGGCGTGGCGAAGGTCGAGGACCGGCTCGGCATCGACAACCTCTACGAGTCGGTGAACACCCCGCTCGTCGGGTACCTGAACAACGCGATCAAGGCCAAGGAGCTCTACAAGCGCGACAAGGACTACATCGTCAGCGACGGCGAGGTCCTGATCGTCGACGAGTTCACCGGTCGCATCCTGCACGGGCGCCGCTACAACGAGGGCATGCACCAGGCGATCGAGGCCAAGGAGGGGGTGGAGATCAAGCAGGAGAACCAGACCCTCGCCACGATCACCCTCCAGAACTACTTCCGCCTCTACGAGAAGCTGTCCGGCATGACCGGTACGGCCCAGACCGAGGCGGGCGAGTTCAACAAGGTCTACAAGGTCGGGGTCGTGACCATTCCGACCCACCGTCCGATGGTCCGCCAGGACCGCCCGGACGTGATCTACAAGACCGAGAAGGCCAAGTTCAACGCCGTCGTCGAGGACATCGCCGAGCGGCACGCGGCGGGCCAGCCGGTGCTCGTCGGCACCGTCTCGGTGGAGAACTCGGAGATCCTCTCCCAGTTGCTGCGTCGGCGCGGCATTCCGCACTCGGTCCTGAACGCGAAGTTCCACGCGCGTGAGGCCGAGATCGTCGCCCAGGCCGGCCGCAAGGGCGCGGTCACCGTCGCCACCAACATGGCCGGCCGCGGCACCGACATCCTGCTCGGCGGCAATCCCGAGTTCCTCGCCGCGAACGAGCTGCGCCAGCGCGGCCTCGACCCGATCGAGCACGAGGAGGAGTACGCCAAGGCGATGGAGGAGGTCCTGCCCCAGTGGAAGCAGGCCTGCGACGCCGAGGCGGACGAGGTGGCCACCGCCGGCGGCCTCTACGTGCTGGGCACCGAGCGGCACGAGTCGCGCCGCATCGACAACCAGCTGCGGGGTCGTTCCGGCCGGCAGGGTGACCCAGGTGAGTCCCGGTTCTACCTCTCGCTTCAGGACGAGCTGATGAAGCGCTTCCGCTCCGGGGCGGTCGAGGCGGTCATGGAGCGCTTCAACATCCCGGAGGACGTGCCCATCGAGTCGAAGATGGTCACCAAGCAGATCAAGAGCGCGCAGGCCCAGATCGAGGGCCAGAACGCCGAGATCCGGAAGAACGTCCTCAAGTACGACGAGGTCATGAACAAGCAGCGCCAGGTGATCTATGCCGAGCGGCTGCGGGTGCTCAACGGCGAAGACCTGTCGGACCAGGTCCGCAACATGATCGACGACGTCGTCGGCGCGTACGTCCAGGGCGCCACCTCGGACGGGTACGCCGAGGACTGGGACCTGGAGCAGCTCTGGACCAGCCTCAAGCAGCTCTACCCGGTCGGCATCACCATCGAGGAGATGGAGGAGGAGGCCGGTGGCTCGCGCAGCGGCATCGACGCCGACTTCCTGCTCTCCCGCCTGAGGGAGGACGCGCACACCGCGTACGACCGCCGTGAGGAGCAGCTCGGCGAGGAGGGCACCCGGCAGCTGGAGCGGATGGTCCTGCTCCAGGTGATCGACCGGAAGTGGCGCGAGCACCTCTACGAGATGGACTACCTGCAGGAGGGCATCAGCCTGCGGGCGTACGCGCAGCGCGACCCGGTGGTCGAGTACCAGCGCGAGGGCTTCGACATGTTCGCCACCATGATGGACGGCATCAAGGAGGAGACGGTCGGCTTCCTCTACAACCTGGAGGTGCAGGTCCAGGAGCCGGAGCCGGAGGCCGAGCAGGTCACGCTCCTCGACAAGCCGGTCGAGATCCGGGCCAAGGGCCTCGACCGGGCGCCGCAGCCGCAGGGCCTGCAGTACTCTGCGCCGACGATCGACGGCGAGGCCGGCGCGGGTGCGGTGGCCCTGGAGCGTCAGGACGAGTCCGCCCCGGCGCTCGGTGTGGGCCGTCCCGACCCGGCCGCCCCGGCGGCACCGGGCCGCACGG
>NZ_JBFAMU010000342.1:0-5363 GCF_040656655.1 Micromonospora sp. NPDC049799 | reverse complement strand
CACCGGGGCCCGCTGCGGCCGGCCCGCCCGGGGCGGCACCGCGCCGACCTCACGCAGCCACGCCCAGGTGTCGGCGACCGTCTCGGCCACCGGCCGGCACGTGAGGCCGGCGGCGTACGCGCGGGTGACGTCGCGCTCCTGCAACCAGCGGTACTCGTGCCCCTCCGGGATCCAGATCGGCAGGTCGTTCCAGGGCTCCACACCGGCGGCCAGGAGCGCGTCCGGGTCGGTCCAGCGCAGCCGGGCGTCGGAGCCGGTCACCGCCACAGCGGCGTCGAGCAGGTCACCCATGGTGGCGTGACCGGTCCGGCTGACCACGTTCACCGGGCCGGAGGCGTGCGATTCGAGCAGGAAGGCGGCCAGGTCCCGCACGTCGACGTACTGCAGCGGCAGATCGGCCGGCCCGGGGGCCAGCACGTCGCCGCCGCGGGCGATCCGGGTGAGCCACCAGGGCAGCCGCCCGATGTCCTCGCCCGGGCCGAGGATCAGGCCGGCCCGGGCGAGCAGCGCGCGGTCCCCGAGGACCGCGTGGACGGCACGCTCGGCGCCGGACTTGTTGCGGGCGTAGTCCGCCTCGTCCGCGTCCGGCGCGGCGTCGACCGTCGGCGCGTCCTCGTCGGACCCGGGGGTCACCGGCTCGGCGTACACCGAGCCGCTGGAGACGTAGACGTACCTCCCGGCGCGGTCGGCCAGCGCGGCCGCCGCGGCACCCGCCACCCGGGGCGCGCCGTCCCAGGTGTCGACCACCACGTCCCACTCGCCGTCGGCCAGCGCGGCCAGGCCGTCCGGCGCGGTCCGGTCACCCCGCAACCGGTGTACGCCCGCCGGCGCCGTCCCGTGCAGCCCGCGGTTGAACACCGTCACCGACCAGCCGCGACGCACTCCCTCGGCCGCCGTCGCCCCGCCCACGAACCCCGTACCGCCCAGCACCAGAAGTCTCATGCGCTCCACTGTGCCCGTCGCCCACGCCGGAGGGCCCCGATGTTCACGGTGAGCGGATCTGCCGACAGCTAACCCCTCCCGGGGTGCGCCGCGCGCCCGTCGCGGTGGGACGGGGCAGAGCTCGGGGGACGTGGACGGAAATAATGGCCGTCGACACCGTTTCGGGGGCGGTTCGGTCACGGACGCTCCCCACCCGACGGACACGAGCGAGGATCCGACATGACCGAGGGGCACCCCTCCGTTCCACCACCGCCCACCCCGCCGTACGGCCCGCCGGTGGCACCACCGCCCGGCGCGTACCGGTACGGCCCGCCGGTTCACCCGGCAGCCGGCCCGGCGGCGCCACCGCCGTCGGCGCCGAAGCGGTCGCGACGGGGGCTCTGGATCGGGCTCGGCGCCGCCGGACTGGTCGTCGTCCTGCTCGTCGTCGGGTCGGTGTTCGCCCTGTCCGCGTACCTCGACAAGCACGGCGGGTCGGACGGGGCCGGCCCCCACGACATGGTCGCGTACGCGGACATCGAGGGTCTGCTGGACGAGCACACCCGGGCGCTGCGCGACCGGGACGAGAAGGCGTTCGTGGCCCCGTTCGACCCGGCGGACCGGAAGCTGGTCACGCAGCAGACCAACCTCTTCCGCAACCTGACGAAGCTGCCGCTGCGCGAGAGCCGCTTCAAGGAGTTCATCTCGCGGGACTTCACCGACTCCGGTTCCGGCGTGACCTTCACGATGATCGTCTCGTTCGTGCACCAGTTCGAGGGGTTCGACCCGAAGCCCGTCGAGGAGCTGTACGCCTGGACGGTGGCCCGCTCCGCGAAGGACGCCCCGCTGCGGGTCACCGGCGTGGCCGGCGGCATGCCGGGTCACGAGGGTCGCGACATGACCACCTACCACCCTGCGCCGTGGGATATGTGGGAGGAGATCCACGTCGAGCGGACGCCGCACACGCTGGTCATCTCCGACGCGGCGCTGCGGGCGGAGGCGCGGCGGCTCGCGCCGGTCGCGGAGCGGGCCGCGGCGGACGACCTCGCCGCCTGGCGAAGCGGCGGGGTGTCCGCCGAGGTTCCGCAGGGCTTCGTCATCACCCTGGCCAAGGGCAGGAAGGAGCTGGGGTCGCTCTACCGCACCACCAGGGAGACGCCCCTGGAGTCCGGGGTGGCGATCCCGGTGCCCCCGGTCGGGGCCATCGACGGCGAGACGGTGGACGCCCTGGACGTCGCCACCACCCGCGTGGTGATCGACGTGGCCGACGAGTACCACTTCACGAAGGGCAGCGCCGACCGGCAGGCCACGTTGTTCCGGCACGAGCTGGCCCACGGGATCACGAACGTGCTCAGCGACCTTCAGCCGGGTGTGGCGGGCCTGGACGGCCACGCCCAGTGGGTGGTCGAGGGCTTCGCCGAGTGGTTGGGCCACGACCGGCGCCCGTGGATCTCCAGCGAGCGCACCGACGAGTCGCGGCCCGTCTTCCGGCAGCGCGGTGAGCTGGAGCAGTTGCCGTCCAACGCCCAGTGGGCGAAGAACTCCAAGGGCAGTTACCACTACTGGCTGGCGCACTCGGCGATCGGCTACCTGGCCGAGCGGTACGGCGAGGCGAAGGTGATCCGCTTCGTCGCCGCCCACTACCAGGGCAGCGGTGTCAGCACCGCGATGCGCGACGAGCTGGGGGTGTCGTTCGACGAGTTCGAGAAGGCCTGGGCGGCGTACGTGGCGAAGACGGTGCGCTGACCCCGTACGGTCGCGGCGGCCGGCACCCCGGCCGCCGCGACCGGGCCGGCGGACCGGGACCGGAGACGGCGAAAGGCCCGGCACCGGAACCGGTGACGGGCCTTCGTGGTCTTCCTGGTGGGCGATACTGGGTTTGAACCAGTGACCTCTTCCGTGTCAAGGAAGCGCGCTCCCACTGCGCCAATCGCCCGTGGGCACCGCCCTGCCCGGTCGACCGGGCCTCGGGGCGGATCGCGAGCGGACGACGGGATTCGAACCCGCGACCCTCACCTTGGCAAGGTGATGCGCTACCAGCTGCGCTACGTCCGCGTGTCGCCGACGTGCGTCGGCGACAGGGAGAACTGTACCCGACGGCAAGATCGCGCGACGCGCCGGCCCCACTCCCCCGACGCGGTGCGGCGGCCCGGCGACCGGCGGGCCGGAGGATTGCGCAGGTGAGCGGCGGGGTACTGACGATCCTCGACAGCACACCACACCCTTTCGAGAAGGAGGCTGTCGTGGGTATCGGCACCAGCATCTTCCTGATCGCGCTCGGCGCGATCCTCACCTTCGCCCTGGACGCCAGCGTCGGCGGCATCAACCTCGACGTGGTCGGCTGGATCCTCATGGCCGCCGGCGTGCTCGGCCTGATCATGACCTCGGTGATCTGGGGTCGTCGCCGCCGCGAGGTCGTCACCACCGCCGAGCCGGTGGAGTACCGGCGGGTCGAGGAGCGTCGGGACGTCGCCCCGCCGCTGTGAGGCGGGCGGTCGGACGGCCGACGGAGCTGGACGGTCGGCCCGACCCCGGGCAGGACAGACGAGAGGCCCGTCACCGATTTGGTGACGGGCCTCTCGTACCTGTGGGCGATACTGGGTTTGAACCAGTGACCTCTTCCGTGTCAAGGAAGCGCGCTCCCACTGCGCCAATCGCCCTCGTTGTTACCGAGGTGGGGACGGGATTTGAACCCGCGTACACGGCTTTGCAGGCCGTTGCCTCGCCTCTCGGCCACCCCACCGAGGTTGCCCCCGTCATGCGTGGCGGCAGCTCCGAGCGGACGACGGGATTCGAACCCGCGACCCTCACCTTGGCAAGGTGATGCGCTACCAGCTGCGCTACGTCCGCGTGCCCCCGGGCGTTCCCCGGTGACGGATGAGAACTTTAGCCGAGCCGCGGGACGGTTGCCAACTTGGGGGTGACCCGGCGCGTCCCGGTGACACCGGACACTCCGGCCGCGAGACGGCACCGACGGGCGTGGGCAGGGCCGGGACGTCCGAGCCGATCGACGCATTTCACCATGTTGGGAGGGTTGCGACAAGTGTCCGGGTTCCGACTGTAGGCGAGCCCTGATCCGCCGCGTTGGTAACGCCTCGTGTTCGGATCGATGGGTTACGGTGACGGTCGTGACGAGACGTGCGGCTGAGATCCGCCTGGATGCCCTGCTGCGCACAGCCTGTGACGTGATCGTCGAGCGCGGTCTGGCCAACACCCGGACGGCCGACGTGGCACAGGCCGCCGGGGTGAGTCAGGCCCTGGTCTTCTACCACTTCGTCACCAAGGACCGGATGCTCACCGAGGCGTTCGCGTACGCCGTCGAGCAGGATCTCGCCCGGCTGGACGCGGTCACGCGGTCCAGCGCGCCGCCGCTGACCAAGCTGCGCCGGCTCGTGAAGCTCTACACCCCGACCGGCCGGCCCACCTCCTGGTCCCTGTGGATCGACGGCTGGGCGGAGTCGCTGCGGACCCCCGAGTTGGAGAAGGTCTCCCGGCGGCTGGACCTGCGGTGGCGGCAGGACCTGGCCGCGGTGATCGCCGCCGGGGTCGCCGAGGGCACCTTCGAGTGCGCGGACCCGGAGGGCGCCGCCTGGCGGATCAGCGCGGTGATGGACGGTCTCGCCGTGCAGCTCGCGGTGCACGACCGGGTGATCTCGCGGCGCCAGTTCTCCGAGTGGGTGCGCCTGGTCACCGCGCGGGAGCTGGGGCTCGATCCGGCGCAGCTGGACTGAGCAGCGGGAACCGCCACGAAGGCGGTGGGCCAGCCGGAACAATCGGCGGCATGGACCTGCTGGAGACGTACCGCCGCAGCCTGGCCGAGTTCACCGAGCGGGTGGCGCAGGTCGGCCCCGGGCAGTGGTCGGACCCGACCCCGTGCGCCGACTGGGACGTCCGGACGGTCGTCAACCACGTGGTCGCCGAGGACCGCTGGAGTGTGGCGCTGCTCGCCGGCCGGACCATCGAGGAGGTCGGCGACCGGTACGACGGCGATCAGCTCGGCGAGGACCCGGCCGGGGCCGCACGCGAGGCGGCGGGGCAGGCGGAGACGGCCTTCACGCGCCCGGCGGCCCTGGACGGCACCGTCGCGCTCTCCTCGGGCCCGACCTCCGCCGACGAGTACCTGCACCAGCTCATCGCCGAGCACCTCGTGCACGGGTGGGACCTGGCGGTGGCGACGGGAACCGACCCTCGGCTGGACGCGGACGCCGTCGCCGAGTGCGCGCGGTGGTTCGGCGGGCGGGTCGCCGACTACCGGCAGAGCGACCTGGTGGCGCCGGGTGTGGACGTGCCGCAGGACGCCGACGAGCAGGACCGCCTCCTCGCCGCCTTCGGCCGCGACCCGGAGTGGGCGCCCTGACGCGGCCGACGGCGGCGGTCAGCCCGCGTACGGCTCGGTGCACAAGGCGATCACCTTCGGCGCCGCCCTCCAGGAGGGCGTGATC
>NZ_JBFAMU010000341.1:0-5371 GCF_040656655.1 Micromonospora sp. NPDC049799 | reverse complement strand
CGCGCAGCACCGCCCGGCGCTGCTCGTACGCCTCGACGCCCTTGCTGGGCTTGCGCCGGCGCGGCGGGGCGAGGACCCCGGGCGCGAGCTTACGCGCGGAGACCAGGAACGCGGTGTGGGCGATCATGCGGTGGTCGGGCCGGACGGCCAGGCCCTCGGCGTGCCAGTCCCGCACCAGCGACTCCCACGCGCGGGGTTCGGTCCAGCCGCCCCGTTCCCGCAGTGCCTCCACCAGCTCGGACAGCTGCGGGGTGGTGGCCACGTACCCGATGAAGACGCCGCCGGGCACGAGCGCCCGCTCGACCATGTCGAGGGTCTCCCAGGGGGTGAGCATGTCCAGGATGATCCGGTCGAAGCCGGTCTCGGTGCACTGGGCGACGTCGCCGACGTGCAGGCGCCAGGCGGGGTGCGGGCCGTTGAAGAAGGCCTCGACGTTGCGCTTGGCGATCTGGGCGAAGTCGTCGCGCAGCTCGAACGAGTGCAGCTCGCCGGTGGTGCCGACGGCCCGCAGCAGCGAGCAGCTCAGCGCGCCGGAACCGGCGCCGGCCTCCAGGACCTTCGCACCGGGGAAGATGTCGCCCATGGCGACGATCTGGGCCGAGTCCTTCGGGTAGATCACCTGCGCGCCGCGGGGCATGGACAGCACGTAGTCCGACAGCAGCGGGCGCAGCGCGAGGAAGGCGGTGCCGCCGCCGGAGGTGGTCACCACGCTGCCGTCGGGCAGCCCGATGAGCGCGTCGTGCTTGAGGATGCCCCGGTGGGTGTGGAACTCCTTGCCGGGTTCCAGGGTGACCGTGTGCATCCGCCCCTTGGGATCGGTCAGCTGCACCCGGTCGCCGACGCGGAACGGCCCGCGGTGCACGGGGGGCGGCGCCGGGACGTCGGCGGGGGTGCCCGGGTCGACCGGGGCGGCGGAGGGAGTTGCGGTCACGTGTTCATCTTCCGGTGAGGTTCGAGGAGCTGAGCCAGATCCGCGATGTGCAGGATGCCGACGACATCTTCGCCTGCCGTCACGACGTACTGTGCGCCCGGGTGGGCCTGGACGGTCTCCATGACCCGCTCCCCGTCCAGTCCGACCGGCATGGTGGGCAGACCGGCCAGCGACCGGGACACCGCGTCGACCGCCAGCCAGGGGCGCCGCTCGACGGGCACGGCTCCGGCCGCCGCCGGGTCGACCAGGCCGATCGGGCGGCCGGTGGAGTCCGACACGACCAGGGCGGCGCCCGGCTGGGGCCCGGTGTCGCGGCGGCGCTGCGCCTCCGCGAGGGGGGTGCCGGTCGGTACGGCCAGCACCGGGCGGGCCAGGCGGGACAGGTCGATCAGGGGCAGCCGGCGGCTGACCCGGGCCACCCGGATGGACTGGCCGGCGCCCCGCCACAGCGTGAACGCGACCAGCAGCATCAGCGGGAGCGCCAGCGGCGCCAGGAACCGGTTGACGGTGAGTACGGTGACCAGCAGCACGGTGCCGACGGCGATGCCGCGGCCCACCCACCCGGCGATCTCGGTGGCGCGGTGGCGGTCGGCGGTCACCGCCCAGACGACCGCGCGCAGCGCCCGCCCGCCGTCCAGCGGCAGCCCGGGCAGGATGTTGAACAGCGCGACGATGACGTTGCTGACGGCCAACTGGAAGGCGAGCTGGTTGAGCAGCGTCCGGTCGGGCAGCGCCAGGGTGGCGGCGACGGCGACCACGCCGAGCACGGCGGACACGGCCGGGCCGGCCAGCGACACCAGCAGGTCGACGCGCGGCGACGGGGCGTCGCGGTCCATCTCGGTGTAGCCGCCGAGCAGTTCCAGGGTGATCCCGCGCACGCCGATGCCGTACCGGCGGGCGGTCAGCGCGTGGCCCAGTTCGTGCAGCAGCACCGAGCCGAGCAGGGAGACGACGAAGGCGAAGCCGATCAGGTAGCCGGCGGCCTGCGGCAGGTCGAGCTGGCGGCGGGCGAACTCCGCGTACATCACCGTGACCAGCAACGCCAGCAGCACCATGGACCCGTTGAGGTGCAACGGCACGCCGAACACCCGGCCCACGGTCAGGCCGGGACGCCGGTCGGTCCGGCGGGGTGCGCGTCTCGTCCGTTCCACCGGCCCGATGCTACGCGGCGGGAGATCACGAACCGGAGCGGCGACGGGGATGCTGTCGGACCGGTGTCCTAACCTTCCGGACATGACGGCGGAACCGGTGACGACACAGCAGCCCGCGCTCCCGGCGGAGGTGCCGGCGACGGTGCGGGCGTCGCTGTCGCCGTCGCGCGCGGCGGACTTCAAGACGTGCCCGCTGCTCTACCGGTTCCGCAGCATCGACCGGCTGCCCGAGAAGCCGAGCGTCGAGCAGGCCCGGGGCACGCTGGTGCACGCGGTGCTGGAGCGGCTGTTCGACCTGCCGGCAACCGGGCGCACCCCGACCGCCGCCGGTGACCTGGTGTCCCCGCAGTGGGACCGGCTGGTCACCGAGCAGCCGGAGCTCGCCGGGCTGTTCGCCGACGGTGACGAGGAGGCCGCCGCCGCGTTCCTGCGGTCGGCAGCCGCGCTGCTGGAGGGCTACTTCGCGGTGGAGGACCCGCGGCGCCTGGAGCCGGCCGAGCGGGAGAGCCTGATCTCCGCGGTCGTCGACGGGGAGCTGCTGATCCGGGGCTACCTGGACCGGTTGGACGTGGCGCCGGACGGCGCGCTGCGGGTGGTCGACTACAAGACCGGCGGTGCGCCACGGGAGGCGTTCGAGGCCCGGGCTCTGTTCCAGCTGAAGTTCTACGCGCTGGTGCTGTGGCGCACCCGGGGTGTGGTGCCGCGGGTGCTGCGCCTGCTCTACCTCAAGGACGCCGAGGTCTGTGACTACTCCCCGGACGCCGACGAGCTGCTGCGCTTCGAGCGCACGGTGGTGGCGCTCTGGCAGGCGATCGAGCAGGCCACCCAGCGGCAAGACTTCCGTCCCCGACCGAGCCGGCTCTGCGACTGGTGCAGCCATCAGGCGCTCTGCCCCAGCTTCGGTGGGACCCCGCCGCCGTTCCCGGACCGCTCGGCCGCCGCCGACCCGCTGCGGGACGCCCGGTCGGGCCCGGCAGCGCCCGGCGCGGACGAGTGACCGGTCCCCGGCGGGACGCGGCGAGCCGGGCAGCGGAGACGACGGGCGGCCTGCCCGGGGTGCTCGCGTACGAGTCGGGCCTGGTCCGTCCCCGGACGTAGGGCGACGGGCGTGCGTACCCCTCGGGTCGTACGCGGGGATGGGCCCGTGGCGCGACGGCGCCGTTGCTTCCGTCACCTACCGTCACCAGCGACGGCACGGTGGGGTTGACCCTCACGCGGCGTCACGGTGCAGGTTGGGCGACGGCCGTGGGAAAACGTTCGACGGTCAGCCGGATCAGGGTCAACCCTGAGTCGCGGTCGGGGCTACCCGCAGTGCGAAATCCGTCTCGACTCCGCCCGGAGTCGGACGGAGGGGCGCCGGGATGCGCCGATGATGGGACTGTCGCGCCGGACCAGCGGGGGCGGCGCGGATGAGACGGACGGAAGAGGGAGAAAAGGTGACGGCGACGGTAGGACCGCAGGCAGAGGCCGCGGCCCGGGCGAGCGACGTGTGGAAGGTGTACGGCAGCGGTGAGGCGCAGGTCATCGCCCTGCGGGGCGTCACCGCCGAGTTCGAGCGGGGCCGTTTCACGGCGATCATGGGTCCGTCGGGCTCGGGCAAGTCGACGTTGATGCACTGCCTGGCCGGGCTGGACTCGGTGACCCGGGGGACGGTGGCGATCGGCGACACCCAGGTGACCGGCCTCGGCGACGCCGGGCTGACGAAGCTGCGGCGCGACAAGGTGGGCTTCATCTTCCAGCAGTTCAACCTGCTCCCCACCCTGACGGCCAAGGAGAACATCCTGCTGCCGCTGTCGATCGCCGGCCGCAGGCCGGACCCGGCCTGGTACGACACGGTGATCGCCACGGTGGGCCTGCGGGACCGGCTGGACCACCGGCCGGCGCAGCTCTCCGGTGGCCAGCAGCAGCGGGTGGCGTGCGCCCGGGCGCTGGTCTCCCGCCCCGAGGTGATCTTCGCCGACGAGCCGACCGGCAACCTGGACTCCCGCTCCGGCGCGGAGGTGCTCAACTTCCTGCGCACCTCGGTCCGCGAGTACGGCCAGACGATCGTCATGGTCACCCACGACCCGACCGCCGCCGCGTACGCCGACCGGGTGGTCTTCCTCGCCGACGGGCAGATCGTCTCCGAGCTGATCGAGCCCACGGCGGAGACGGTGCTGGACACCATGAAGAAGCTGGACACTCCGGCCGAGGTGGGCAGCTGATGTTCCGCGCGACACTGAAGAGCCTGCTGGCCCGCAAGCTCCGGCTGATCCTGTCCGGGCTGGCGGTGGTCCTCGGCGTCATGTTCGTCTCCGGGGCGTTCGTGCTCACCGACACCCTCGGCCGCTCCTTCGACGCGGTCTTCGCCGAGGGCACCTCCGAGATCGACGTGAACGTCGCGGCGAAGCCGAAGGTGGCGCTCAGCGAGGTGCAGGGCGAGCAGGTGGCCGCCCCGGTTCCGGCGGCGACGGTGGACCGGGTGAAGCAGCTGCCCGGGGTGACCGACGCCGTGGGCGTGGTCGCCGCCGACGGCGCCCGCCTGATCGGCAGCAACGGCAAGGTGGTGACGTCGTTCGGGCCGCCGCAGTTGGGCGAGAACTGGACCGGCGAGAGCGACCTGCTGCGGCTGCGCGAGGGCCGCGCACCCCAGGCCGACAACGAGATCGTCATCAACAAGGCGCTGGCCACCGCCGCCAAGGTGCAGGTCGGCCAGCAGGTCGGCGTGCTCACCGCGGTCGAGTCCAAGGCCCGCCCGTTCACCCTGGTCGGTGTGGTCGGCTACAGCGGCGACCGGGACTCGATCGGTGGCCTCAACGAGGTCTTCTTCACCACGCCGGTGGCGCAGCAGCTGATGCTCGGCCAGCCCGACACCTTCAGCAGCATCACCGTCACCGCCGCCGACGGGGTGACGCCGGAGGCGCTGCGCGACGACGTCGCCGCCGCGCTCGGCGACGGGTTCGAGGTCAAGACCGGCGAGCAGTTGGCCGCGGACTCGGCGGCCAGCCTCAAGGAGGGGCTGACCTTCTTCAACCGGATCCTGCTGGGCTTCGCGGCGGTGGCGCTGCTGGTCGGCACGTTCCTCATCCTCAACACGTTCTCGATCATCGTGGCGCAGCGCACCCGTGAGCTGGCGCTGATGCGGGCGATCGGCGCGAGCGGCCGGCAGGTCATCGGGTCGGTGGTGCTGGAGGCGGTCGTGGTGGGGCTGATCGCCTCGGTGCTCGGCCTGGCCGCCGGCATCGGCATCGGCGCGCTGCTGGCGTGGGTGTTCGGCAACGTGGCCGGCCAGGTCGAGCCCGCCGGCCAC
>NZ_JBFAMU010000340.1:0-5374 GCF_040656655.1 Micromonospora sp. NPDC049799 | reverse complement strand
GCCGGCGTGTACCGCTCGGTGATCCCCCGCGCGATCAGCCGCAGCACGTTGGTCTTGCCGCACTCGGCGTCGCCGAAGACGGTCAGGTGCGGCTCGTTGGCCAGGTCGAGGTAGACCGGGGCGAGGGCCGCCTCGTTGACGCCGATCGGCACGCCCGGCGCCGAGCGGTCGATGATCCGGGCCAGCTCGGGGACGGGCAGCCGACGGGGCAGCAGGCGTACCTTCGGGGCCGGCCGGCCGGGCCAGGCGGTCGCGACATGCTTCGCCAGGGCGACCGACGCCTCGGTCAGGTCCTCGATGTCCCGCCGGCCGTCGATCCGCGAGATCGCGGTGAGGAAGTGCAGCTTGTCGCGGGTCAGACCACGACCGGGCGAACCGGTCGGCACGTTCGCCGCCGCCCGCCGGTCGATCTCCGACTCGTTCGGGTCGCCCAGGCGCAGCTCCAGCTTCGTGCCGAGCAGGTCCCGCATGTTGATCCGGATCTCCGCCCACCGCACGGCGGTCACCACCACGTGCACCCCGAAGCCCAGCCCCCGGTTGGCCAGGTTGGTGATGGTCTGCTCCAGCTCCTCGTACTCCTGGCGCAGGGTGTTCCACCCGTCCACCACCAGGAAGACGTCGCCGAACGGGTCGTCGGCGAACTCACCGGCCGCCCGGCGGCGGCGGTAGCTCGCCACCGAGTCGATGCCGTGCTGGGCGAACCGCGTCTCGCGGTCGTCGAGGACGGCCACCACCTCGGCCACCGTACGCCGGACCGCCTCGGTGTCCCGGCGGCCGGCCACGCCGGCGGTGTGCGGCAGACCGTCCAGGCTGCGCAGCGCCCCGCCACCGAAGTCGAGGCAGAAGAACTGCACCTCGCGCGGGGTGTGGGTGAGGGCGAGCGAGGCCAGCAGCGAGCGGAGCATCGTGCTCTTGCCGCTCAGCGACGCGCCGACGATCACCACGTTGCCGCCCGCCCCGCCCAGCTCCACCAGCATCGCGTCGCGGCGCTGCTCGTACGGGCGGTCCACCACCCCCACCGGCACGGCGAGCTGCCCACGGCCCGGCCAGTTGGCGGTGCACAGGCCGAACGACGGGTGCACGCTCAGCGGGGGCAGCAGGTCCGACAGGCCCGGCGGCTCGGACAGCGGTGGCAGCCACACCTGGTGCGCCGGCCGCCCCTGCCCCTTGAGCCGGTCGATCAGCACGTCCAGCATCGCCACGGTCCGACCCTCGGCCGCCTGCGCCGGCTCCGGCACCGCGGTCACCGGCAGCTGCGGGTCCTGCACCGGGACGACGTTCACGCCGTACGGCACGATCCGGCGCTGCACAGCCGCCTGGGAGGTCGCGGCGACCTGCCCCGGCGCCCGGTACGGCCCGGACACGTAGGCGGCGCGGAACCGCAGCATGGTGCTCGTGTCGGTCTTCAGGTACCCGTGGCCCGGCGCGTTCGGCAGCTCGTACGCGTCGGGCACGCCGAGCACGATCCGGCTCTCGACGGCGGAGAAGGTCCGCAGGCCGATCCGGTACGACAGGTGCGTGTCCAGGCCGCGCAGCTTTCCCTCCTCCAGACGCTGGCTGGCCAGTAGGAGGTGCACCCCGAGCGAGCGGCCGAGCCGGCCGATCATGACGAACAGGTCGATGAAGTCGGGCTTGGCGGCCAGCAGCTCGCTGAACTCGTCGCAGATGATGAGCAGGCTGGGCATCGGCTCCAGCTGCTCGCCGGCGGCCCGGGCCTTCTCGTAGTCGAACCGGGAGACGTAGTTGCCGGCGGCCCGCAGGACCTCCTGCCGACGGGTCATCTCACCGGCGAGCGCGTCGCGCATGCGGTCCACCAGCGGCAGCTCGTCGGCGAGGTTGGTGATCACCGCGCTGGTGTGCGGCAACGCCTCCAGCGAGGCGAACGTGGCACCGCCCTTGAAGTCGACCAGGACGAAGTTGAGCTCCTCCGAGGAGTGCGTGACCGCCAGCGCGCCGACGATGGTCCGCAGCAGCTCGCTCTTGCCGGAACCGGTCGCGCCGATCACCAGGCCGTGCGGGCCCATGCCCTCGTGCGCGGACTCCTTGAAGTCCAGCTCGACCACGTTGCCGTCCGGCCCGACGCCGAGCGGGATGCGCAGCCGGTCGCGGTGGCTGCGGGGCCGCCAGGTCTGGCGTACGTCGACCGTGGCGGCGTCGCCGACACCGAGCAGGTCGGGCAGCTCGGTGCTGCGGGCCAGCGGCTCCTCGGCGGTGGCCTGCTGCTGGGAGAGGCGGAACGGCGCGAGCTGCCGGGCCAGTCCCTCGGCTGCGGCCTCGCTGAGCCGGTCGGGGGTGCCCAATGTGGACGACGAGGTGCCCCGGACCAGGTCGAGCGAGGTGCCGTCGCCCACGTCGAGGCAGAGCAGCCAACGGCCGGCGTCGCGGGGCACGGTGCCGGAGAGGTCGACGACGGTGGCGCCGAGCAGGCCCTGGCCCATCAGCTGGCAGGTGGCCGCCACCTCACCGCCGTCGACGACGACGACCAGGTGCGCGGCGGTGGTCAGCGGCTTCGCCTCGGGAGCGAAGCGGGGCCGCCCGGCCAGTTCGCCGGCGAGCGCGTCCTCGGCCTCGGTGAGGCTGGCGAAGACCAGCCGCCGGGGACCCGCCGCGTCGGCACGACCGGGGTGGTGCGCGTGCGGCAGCCACTTGACCCATTCCCAGGCCGCCTGCCGGTCCGGCGCGGCGACCACGGCGACCACCAGGTCGTCCGGGGCGTGGAAGGTGGCGAGCTGGCCGAGCGCGGCCCGGACCAGGTCGAGCACGGGCTTCCGGTCGCCCCGCAGCACCACCCGGCTGAACGCCCGCACCGACAGGGCGGTCGGCAGTTCCGGCACGGTCGAGTGGGCGCGGACGAAGCGCCGCAGCGCGATGGCGCTCATCGGCTCCAGGTCCTCGACCGGCTTCGTCTCCGGGGGGACGATCTCGACGGCGAGGCGCTGCGGGCCGGTTGCGATCCGGGTCTCGCCGAAGTCGTCCTCGGTGACCCGGCGCTCCCACAGCCGGCGGGACGCGGCGATCGACCACAGCGCGTCCGGCTCGGGGTGTCGCCAGGCCATCGCCGCGCGCTGCTGCTCCGCCGCGCGCCGGGTGCGCTTGCGCATCTGCGCGAGGTACCGCATGTAGTCCCGGCGGTCGGCGTTCAGTTCCGCTTTGTCGTTGTTGCCGTTGAAGAGCGTGCCGACCGCCATCCCGAGCATCGAGACACCGAACAGGCCACCGGCGACGTACGTCATCATGCCGCCGCCCCGGCCGGCGTAGAGGAACGCCATCGCGCCGACCCCGCACACCATCGGCAGGATCATCAGCAGCTGCCCCATGCCGCGCGGCGTCGGCTCGGGCAGCTCGGGCGGCGACTCCAGCAGCAGCTCACCTCGGGGCAACGCGGGCCCCGACTGGCGTGGAGGGCGGCGGAACACCACCGTGCTCACGGCTTCTCCTCCCCGTTAGGCGGCCGTGATGGAGTTTTGCCGGCGACCGCTGTCGTCGGGTGGGCATCGTACGTGCTCGCCATCGTAGGTAATCTCCCGTGGGCGTCAGGGTCCGACCGGGCGTCCACCGACGGGGGCGATCGGGTAGAGGCGAGGAGGCCACTGTGGCGACGAAGACGGCGACCGGTGGGCTGAGCCGGATCACCATCGTGGCCCCGCGTACCCGGATGGATCTCGCGCTGCCGTCCGACGTGCCGCTCGCGGACCTGCTGCCCGCGCTGCTGCGCTACGCCGGGGAGGACCTGGCTGACGACGGCGTGCGGCACGGCGGGTGGAGCCTGGCCCGGCTCGGTGGCGCGCCCCTGGACGGTGGTCTCACCGCCGCGCAGCTCGGCGTCCGCGACGGCGAGGTGCTCCACTTCCAGCCCCGGGCCGCGACGGCACCGGAGATCGTCTTCGACGACGTGGTCGACGCCGTGGCCACCGCCACCAACCAGCGTCCGGGCGCCTGGCAGGTCGCCACCACCCGCTCCTTCGCGGTCCTCCTCGCCGCGGTGGCGTTGGGTGCCGGCGCGCTGGCCGCGCTGTTCGCCGGGCCGCCGCAGCTGCCCGCCGCGCTGGCCGCCCTGCTCATCGCGGTCGCGCTGGTGGTCGGCGCGGCGGTGCTGTCCCGGGCCGCCGGTGACAGCGCCACCGGCTCCGTGCTGGGTCTGGCGGGTCTGGCGTACGCGGGGGTCGGTGGCCTGCTGCTGCTCGCCGGCGACCGGGAGCTGACCGGATTGGCCGCCCCGCACGTGCTGCTGGCCGCCACGGCGGTGGTGGTCGCCGGGGCGGTGTCGGCCCTGGCCGTCGGCGACCGCCTGCCGCTCTTCTTCTGCGCGGTGGCGGTGGGTGGCGCGACCGGCTTCGGTGCCCTGCTGTCCATCGCGTTCGGGATCGACGCCCCGGCCGCCGCGGCGGTGGTGGCGGCGGTGGCCTTCGGTGCCGTGCCGGCCCTGCCGATGGCCGCCTACCGGCTGGCCCGGCTGCCCGTGCCGTCCATCCCCACCGGCCCGGACGACCTGAAGACGGACACCGAGTCGGTGGACGGCCGACGGGTGCTCCAGCTCAGCGAGCGCGCCGACGAGTTCCTCACCGGTCTGTTGTGGACGGTGTCGCTGCTGGTGTTCGGCGCCCAGGTGGTGCTCGCGCTCGACGGGCGGCTCGCGGCGGTGCTGCTGTGCCTCGTGCTGGCGCTGCTGTCGCTGCTGCGGGCCCGTCCGTTCCTCGGCCGGGCCCAGCGCACCCCGGTGCTGTTCACCGGCACCGCCGGGCTCGGTCTCACCGCCGCCGCCACGTTCGCCGGCGGCTCGACGGTCGTCCGCCTCGGCGCCATCGTCGGTGGGCTGCTGCTCGTGGCCGTGGTCAGCCTGGTCTACGGGCTGACCGTGGCGGGCAAGCGGATCTCCCCGGTGTGGGGCCGGTTGCTGGACATCGTGGAGATCCTGCTGATCATCGCGCTGGTCCCGCTGGCCGTGTGGGTGGTCGGCCTCTACGACTGGATCGTGAACCTCCGCCCCTGACCCCGTCGGCGTCAGCCGCCCAGGGTGGTGCCGACCGGTGCGGTGGCGTAGACGCCCGGTGCGTGCTCGCCGTCCACCGGGCGGGCCGGTGCGCCGCACCGGCGGGCGACGTCGCGTACCACCTTGACCAGCGCCTCCACGTGGTTGTCCGTCGCGCCGACCCGCAGCAGCGGCGCGACGCCCCGGCCGCCGGGGAGCACCACGGCGGCGAGCGTGTGCGACGGTGCGGCGGTCGCGGTGACCGCGTCGACGAGGGCGCCGAACGCCGTGCCGGGCTTGGCCCGCAGGGCAGGTCCCGCCCGCTGGCGGCGGACAGGCTGCCCAGCAGGTCGTCCAGGGTGGCGTTGCCGAACCGGTGCTTCGCGAAGTGCGCGTTGAGGCCGG
>NZ_JBFAMU010000339.1:0-5424 GCF_040656655.1 Micromonospora sp. NPDC049799 | reverse complement strand
TCGACGTCGCCGCGCCCGGCGGCGATCACCAGCAGCGAGCCACCCGGCGCGACCAGCTCGCCCACCGCGGCGGTCGCGGCCGACCGCAGCCCCAGCGGCAGTGCCTGGACGGTCATGCTCTCCACGACCAGGTCGAAGCCGTGCCGCCACGGTGCCGGCGTGTCGAGCAGGTCGGCGGCCCGGTAGTCGACGGCGGAGCCGGGGTGCCGCTCCCGGGCGGCGGCCACGGCGGTGGGGGAGATGTCGAAGGCGACGGTGGTGAAGCCGAGACCGGCGAGGTGCTCGGCGTCCCGGCCGTACCCGCAGCCGACCACGACCGCCCGCCGCCCGTCGCCGGCGACGTGGTGCGCGGAAGTCCAGTCCACGAGCAGGCCGTGCGGAGCGCTGCGCTCCCAGGGCACCACCGCCGCGCCCCGCGCCGCCTCCCGGTAGAGGCGGTCGAACCAGCCGGTCGGATCGCCGGCCGCGAGCGACTCCGCCGCCAGCCGATCCGCGTCGTCCTCGCGCATGCCGGGCCCCCTCCCGTACGCGTGCCCCGCCCGGGGCACGACCGCCGACACGATAGCGGTCCCCACCGACAACAGGGTGTCGACCGGGTCACCGCCCGGAATCGTCCCGCGCCCGCGACCGTTGGGCCGGATGCGGCGGGTCGAGCGGGCGTCCACGGCGTTGTCGGGGCGTACGGCTAGGCTCGCTGCGGCGTGCCGCGCCGGCCACACCCGCCGGGAAGCGGCAGCACACCGCCGAGACCGGGGAGTACGACCAGTTGACCGCAGAGCCTGAGACCCTGTACGGGGCCGACGACCTCACGCACCTCGAGGGGCTGGACGCCGTCCGCAAGCGGCCCGGCATGTACATCGGCTCCACCGACAGCCGTGGCGTGGGTCACCTCGTCAACGAGATCCTCGACAACTCCACCGACGAGGGTGTCGCCGGTCACGCCACGACGATCACGGTGATCCTGCACGCCGACGGGTCCGTCCAGGTCGACGACGACGGCCGGGGCATCCCGACCGACGTGCACGCCAAGTCCGGCATCTCCGGCGTGGAACTGGTGCTCACCCGGCTGCACGCGGGCGGCAAGTTCGGCGGCTCCGGCTACAAGACCTCCGGCGGCCTGCACGGCGTCGGCGCGTCGGCGGTCAACGCGCTCTCCCAGCGGTTCGACGTGACGGTCCGCCGCGGCGGCAAGGTCCACGCCATGTCGTTCCGGCACGGCGTACCGGGAATCTTCGACGGCGACGGCCCGGACGCGCCCTTCACCGCCGGCCCCGGCCTCCAGGTCGTCGGCGGGATGAAGCGCGGCCAGCGCACCGGCACCTCGATCCGCTACTGGCACGACGCCCGCTACTTCGAGACCGGCGCGGCGCTCGACGTCGAGGCCGTCCGCACCAAGCTGCGCAACACCGCGTTCCTGGTGCCGGGCGTGGACTACCGCCTGCGCGACGAGACCGGCGAGGAGTCGACCGAGGAGCGCTTCCACTATCCCGAGGGACTCACCGCCATGGTGGAGTTCCTCGCGCCGGCCGGCGACCGGCCCGTCTCGGGCACCCTGCTCGTCACCGGCGAGGGCACCTACCGGGAGAACGCCGCCGACGCCAACGGCGTCATGCAGTCCAACGTGCAACGCCGCGCCGAGGTCGAGGTGGCCTTCCGGTGGGGCACCGGCTACGAGCGCACCGTCGAGTGCTTCACCAACACCATCCGCAACGCCCACGGCGGCACCCACCGCAAGGGCTTCGAGCGGGCCCTGGCGCGCACCCTCGCCGACGCGATCCGCAACACCCGTGGCCTGCTCAAGGCCAAGGAGGACGCGCCCACCCTGGACGACGTCCTGGAGGGCATGACCGCCGTCGTGCACGTCCGGATCCCGGAGCCGCAGTTCACGTCGCAGACCAAGGACGAGCTGTCCACCGCCGGCATCACCAAGGTGCTCCAGTCGCAGGTGGAGCAGCACGTCAAGGCCTGGCTGGAGGACCGGCGCACCAAGGCCGAGGCCCGTACGGTGCTCCAGAAGATCGTCGACGCGGCCCGGGTGCGCCTGACCCAGAAGCAGCAGAAGGACGCCGCCCGCCGCAAGACCGCCCTGGAGGGCGCGGCGATGCCGGCCAAGCTCGTCGACTGCCGGTCGGCCGGCATCGAGCGCAGCGAGCTGTTCATCGTGGAAGGGGACAGCGCTCTGGGAACGGGGCGACTTGCCCGGTCTGCGGAGTATCAGGCGCTGCTGCCGATCCGCGGCAAGATTCTCAACGTGCAGAAGGCCAACCTCCAGCAGGTGCTGGACAACGCCGAGTGCGCCGCGATCGTGCAGGTGCTCGGCGCCGGCTCCGGCCGCACGTTCGACCTGTCGGCCATGCGCTACGGGCGGGTGCTCATCATGGCCGACGCCGACGTCGACGGCGCGCACATCCGTACGCTGCTGATCACGCTCTTCGCCCGCTACATGCGCCCGCTGATCGAGGCCGGCCGGCTGTACGCGGCCATGCCGCCCCTGCACAAGATCACCACCAGGGGGCGCAACCCACAGACGGTCTACACGTACACGCAGGCGGAGATGGAGACGACGGTCCGCCGGCTGGAGAAGTCCGGCAAGCAGATCGTCACCCCGATCCCGCGCTTCAAGGGTCTCGGAGAGATGGACGCCGACGAGCTGTGGGAGACCACGATGAACCCGGCCACCCGGGCGGTCCGCCGGATCACCCTCGACGACATCGACGCCGCCGAGCGCATCCTCGACCTGCTGATGGGGGAGAAGGTCGAGCCGCGCCGCAACTGGTTGATCGACTCCGCCGACCGGGTCGACCGGGAGGCGATCGACGCATGACGACCGCTGCCGTTCGAGGGGAAAGCTGAGCCATGGCACGCCGCAAGGAAACGAAGGTCGACCTCTCCGCGTTCGACCAGGCCGGCGCGCGGGTCTTCGACAACCCCCTGGTCACCGAGGTCTCCGACTCCTACCTGGAGTACGCGTTCTCGGTCATCCACAGCCGGGCACTGCCCGACGCCCGGGACGGCCTCAAGCCGGTGCACCGGCGGATCCTCTGGTCGATGCACGAGCAGGGCCACCGACCCGATCGGGGGCACGTCAAGTCGGCCCGCATCGTCGGGGACGTGATGGGCAAGTACCACCCGCACGGCGACACCGCGATCTACGACGCGATGGTGCGGCTGGCCCAGGACTTCTCGCTCAACGTGCCGCTCATCGACGGGCACGGCAACTTCGGCTCACCGGACGACGGCCCCGCCGCCGCCCGCTACACCGAGGCCCGGATGTCGCGCGAGGCGATGCTGCTCGTCGGCGAGCTGGGCGAGGACACCGTCGACGTCGAACCGAACTACGACGGCTCGCTGACCCAGCCCACCGTGCTGCCGGCAGCCTTCCCGAACCTGCTGGTCAACGGGGCCTCCGGCATCGCGGTCGGCATGGCGACCAACATGATCCCGCACAACCTCGGCGAGGTCGTCTCCGCCGCGCGCTGGCTGATCAACCACCCGGACGCCACGCTGGACCGGATCATGGAGTTCGTCCCCGGTCCGGACCTGCCCACCGGTGGCCTGCTGCTCGGCCTCGACGAGGTGCGGCGGGCGTACGAGACCGGGCGCGGCGTGGTGCGCATGCGCGGCAAGGTGGAGATCGGTCCCCTGGAGGGCAGCCGCGGCCGGCAGGCCATCACCGTCGTCGAGCTGCCGTACGGCGTCGGCGCGGAGAAGGTCATCGCCGCCATCACCACCGAGGTGACGAAGACCAAGCGGCTCACCGGCATCGCCGACGTCAAGGACCTCACCGACCGGGAGAACGGCACCCGTCTGGTCATCGAGTGCAAGGTCGGCGTCAATCCTCAGGCGCTGCTCGCCGACCTCTACCGGCTCACCCCGCTGGAGCAGTCGTTCGGCGTCAACAATCTGGTGCTGGTCGACGGGCAGCCGCGCACCCTCGGGCTGAAGGCGCTGCTGGAGGTGTTCCTGGCGCACCGGTACGAGGTGGTGACCCGGCGCAGCGCGTACCGGCGGCGCAAGCGCCAGGAGCGCCTGCACCTCGTCGACGGCCTGCTGATCGCGCTGCTCGATATCGACCGCGTGGTGAAGCTGATCCGGGCCAGCGAGGACGCGCAGGCCGCCAAGGACGGCCTGATGCAGAAGTTCAAGCTCTCCGAGATCCAGGCCACGTACATCCTGGACACTCCGCTGCGCCGGCTCACGAAGTACGACCGGATCGAGCTGGAGGCCGAGCAGGAGAAGCTCCGCGCCGAGATCGCCGAGCTGTCGAAGATCCTCGACGACGAGGCGGTGCTCAGGAAGGTCGTCTCCGACGAGCTGGCCGCCGTCGTCAAGCAGTTCGGCACGCCGCGCCGCACCACCCTGGTCGACGGTGACCTCAAGGAGGTCCTCGCCGCCTCCGTACCGGCCGGCCCGCTGGAGGTCGCCGACGACCCGTGCCAGGTGATCCTGTCCGCGACCGGGCTGGTCGCCCGGACCGCGGCGGAGTCGGAGGAGACCTCCGAGGGGCGCCGCCGGCAGGGCCGCGTCAAGCACGACGCGGTACGCGCCGTCGTGCACTCCACCGCCCGGGGCCGGGTGCTCCTGGTCACCAGCGCCGGCCGGGCGTTCAAGGTCGACGTCCTGCCCCTGCCGGTGCTGCCCGAGCAGGCCGGCACGGTGTCGCTGCGGGGCGGGATGTCCGCCGCCGAGCTGGTGCCGCTGGAGCCGGGCGAGACGGTGGTCGGGCTGGCGCCGCTCGGGTCGTCGGCGGACGGGTCCCCGGGCCTGGCGCTGGGCACCCGGCTGGGCGTGGTGAAGGTGTGCGCGCCGGACTGGCCGGTGCGGTCCGACGAGTTCGAGGTGATGGGCCTGCGTGAGGGTGACGAGGTGGTCGGGGCGACCTGGCTGACCGACGGCGCCGAGTCGCTGACCTTCGTCACCTCCGAGGCGTCCCTGCTGCGGTTCCCGGCCACGCTGGTGCGCCCGCAGGGCCTCAAGGGCGGTGGCATGGCCGGTGTCACCGTGCCGGCCGGCGCGCGGGTGGTGTTCTTCGGCGCGGTCCGCACCGACGACCCGACGCACGGCGACCCGATGGTGGTCACCTCCACCGGCGCCACGGTCAAGGTGACGCCGTTCGGGGCGTACCCGGCGAAGGGCCGGGCGACCGGCGGCGTGCGCGCGCAGCGGTTCCTCAAGGGTGAGACCGACGTGGTCGCGGCGTGGGTCGGTCCGCGTCCGGTCGGTGCCACCGCGAACGGCGATCCGGTCGAGCTGCCGGCGGCGGACCCGCGTCGCGACGGCTCCGGCTTCGCCGTGATGCTCGGCCCGACGGTGATCGGCCACCAGGTCGAGCGCCCCTGACCCGCCGCCCGACGGGGCCCGCCGGCGGGCCGCCGCGCGGGTCCCCCCGGCCCGGGTCGCGGGGAGCGGGGAGCCAGATCGGAC
>NZ_JBFAMU010000338.1:0-5450 GCF_040656655.1 Micromonospora sp. NPDC049799 | reverse complement strand
CTCGCCGGCGCGCTGGTCCCACCGGCGGTGGGCGGGGCGGCGGCGACGATGCCGTCGGCGAGCGCGCCGGAGCTGGCGCGGACCATCCGGGCCCAGTTCGCCCGCCACATGTCCAGCTCGGTGATCGGGCGTACCCACTCCTTCCCGGCGCAGGCCGGGTCGGTGATCTCATTGCCGGCGCGGCGCAGGTACGCGTTGTAGCCGGCGGCGAAGCCGCGGACCTGGTCGCGTACCTCGTCGGAGGGGGCGCGGACGCCGTCGCGGCGGCCGACGAGCCAGCGCTCGGCGGACCGGTCGTCGATGGCCTTCTGGTGGAAGACGTCGCTGCTGACGTTGCGGGCGTCCGCGCCGAACCAGCGGGACCGCTGGGCGTTGACGGTGGCCATCTGCTCGGCGATCAGACAGATGTTGTCCTCGGCCTGCGCGTAGCCGACGCCGTAGCCGAGGCTCGCGAAGTCGCGGGCGGTGATGTGCGGGACGCCGTAGGAGGCGCGCTGGATCAGGGCGGAGTAGCCGCGGCCGTGGGCGACGGCGGTGCCGGTGGTGACGGTGAGGCCGGCGGCGACGAGCGCGACGGTGGTGGCTGCGGCGGCGAGTGGACGGGGTTTCATCGGGCGGCTCTGTGGTGGTGGTTCATGGAAGGTCCTCCCCGGGTTGACTGTCCAGGTCGGATCGACGCTAGCGGTGAAAGTTGCTCAGGTCATCCATCGGTCGGTTGTCGGCGGAAACGGTCGCTGGTCGACGGCCTGGCCGTCATCCGTGGTTCCACATCCTCCGGCAGCTCAGCACCACAGAGTGCGCAGATGTAGTCGTCGTCGCGGACGACGTTACGCTCGCCGCAGTCAAGGCAGCGCCGGAAGATGACAAGCACGGTGAAGCCGTCCGGGCGGTCGATACCTGCGCGGTCGAGGGCGCCCGCCACCGCCACCCATGACGTGGGATCGGGGCAGTAGCCGGTGGACTGGTTGGTCACCTCGGTCACGACCCAGCCGTCCCGCTCGCCGGCGAAGGCGATCTCTCCGGCGCCGAGGACCTCTCCACCGCCGGCGCAGGCGACGTGCTCGCTGCGTCTCTGCGCGAGCCGCAACGTACCGCCGGTCTCGATGACGTAGGTGAACGGCTCGTCACGGTCGCGTGGATCTGCGGCCGTCAGGTAGGTGTCGAGATCGGCCGGTGACCGGATGGGCCAGCCCTCGGAAGCATCGGCGACCGACGCCCGCACGTCCGCCGGGCCGACGTACCGGTATCGACGGCCTGCCCCTTCCACGGCACCGACCCTACGCCGGTGCGACCTCCGCCGGGGACAGCCGCACCGAGGCGCTCATCGCTGCAGCGTCGCTGTCGCGTAGCCGTCCGGGTAGAACTCGTAGTAGTCGCGGTACCGGACCGTGAAGGTGGTGGTGCCGCGAGGCAGCGAGTACGTGAGCGTGTACCTGCCGCTGGCGTCCATCTTGCCGCGCCAGAACTCCCGCTCGGCCCCGCCGTTGGTCGACGCGGTGATCCACCAGTAGTTGTCGTCGCCGATCGGCGAGCTCCAGGTCACGGTGAGCTGCGCGGTCTGCTTGTCCTTGCCAGCCCCGACCTGGGCGGTGACGGCCAGGTCGGTGACCGGCGGCCTCGGCGGGTGCGCCGGCCCGAAGGAGTGCAGCAGCTGAGTCTCCTGGTACGGGTCGATCGAGGTGACCGCCCAGGCCCGGGTGCCGTCCCGGTTGACGAGCAGCGTGCCCTCCCAGAGGCTGTCGCCGCTGCGGAAGTCGACGGCGTACGTCGGGACCGTGCTGCCCTTGCCGTAGAGGTAGACGTCGGCGTCACCGGAGCCGGTCGAGGCGCGGCCGATGGCGACGGTGGAGCCGTCCCCGGACCAGGCGGCGTCCTGCGGGTAGACGCCGCTCGGATAGACGGTCGCGTCGGCGAGATCCGGCAGCCGGTACGAGTGGTGCTCGTACGGGTGGCCGACCGTCTCCACCACCTCGGTGCCGTCCGGGCTCACGGCGTAGTCGATGAGGTTGCTGCCGGTGTGGTCCCGCCGGGCGACGATCGTCGGGCTGTCACCGGAGACATCGACGACGTACGTGGTGACGGGCGAGTACCCGGTGTCGCCGGCGACGAGGAGACCGGGCGCGCCGGGGCTGGCGTCGATGATCGGGTGGTAGTTGGGGCCCCCGGTGTAGACCACCGGCGGGATACCGGGCGCGGACCAGATCAGCAGACCGCCGGAGCCGATGCCCGCGTCGATGAAGCCGCCGACGACCTTCGCACCGGTGGGTTCGACCGTGTACAGGTGGGCGCCGACGGGTGCGGGGTAGCTGGCGACGACGGTGAGCGTGGCGGCGTCCAACGCGATGATCCGGTTGAAGCCCTGGGCCGCGTACAGGATGCGTCCGTCGTCGCTGAGGACGAGGTCGGAGATGTCGGCGACGGCGGTGACCCGGGACAGCAGCCGGCCGTCGAGGTCGGTCACCACCAGTGGCAGCCCGCCACCGACGCCCTGGGCGATGTACAGGCGGCCGCGCGCCTCGTCGAGCTCGATCGCCCGCAGGTCGTCCACCGGCAGCTGGACACCGACGCTCTTCAGCGGGGCTGTCGCGGCGGCGGCCGGCGCCGCTCTCAGCAGCTCCCCGGCACTGAGCCCGATCGCCGCCGTGATACCGGACGCCAGCAGTTGACGACGCCGCATGACACCTCCCCGTGTCGGCCCGCCGCAGTACCGGCGGCCAGGCGAGATCCTAGTACCGGGATCGCTGCTGGCGCTGCACCTCACCGGGCACCGGACTCCTTGCCACAGCATGCGATTCTCTCCTCGGGCACCCCGAAGAGGATCGAGGTACGCGCGTGGAGCTGCGCAGAAGCCGACGTCTCCTGGTGTTCGCCATCCTGTTCGCGGTAGTGGGCGTGCTCGTGGTGCTCTGCGGCGGTGGTTCCGTCGGAGCGTGGGTTCTCGGCGGCCTCGCGCTGGTGATCGGCGGTGCGATGGTCGTCAGTGCGCTCAAGCCATTCCGGTTCCACATCGGAGAGGACGGATTGACCCTGCGGGCCGCCGGGCTCGACCGGCTGGTGTCCTGGGCCGAGATCGAAGCGATCGTCCTCGACGAGCCCGTGCCGACCATCGGCCGCAACAAGCCGACGTCCCCCAGGTTGTTGCTGGTACCGGCCGGTTCGACCATCGATCGTCCACTCGACGGAAAGAGCCCACTCGATGGCCGGGCGGGACTGGTCCTCCTCGAACTCGATGACATCCGGGAACCGGTTGATGAGGTGGCGGAAGCTCTGGCCCGCTTCGCCGGAGGTCGTTTCACGAACATGCGGCAGCTGCGCCGTCAGCGCTTCGACACGCCGGACTTCACGGTCTCGTTGCGCGGGTACGAGCCGGCTCGGGTGGATGAGCTGATCCGGCGGGCCCAGGACGCGCTGGTTTCGGGCAACGCGTTGCAGCGCCAGGGAACTCGGGCCGAACTCGACGCCGCCCGCGAGGCACTGCCCATCGCCCTGCGCGGATACTTCACGCGACAGGTCGACGAGTTCCTGGAGGAGCTCTCCGCCGAGCTGGCTCGGTGGCCTCACGAGGACACCCAGCCCGAGTAGGCCGACGTGCCGCGAGACCGGCGCGGCGGCCCTGTCGAGCTGATGTCGCGGACGACTCACGGGCGCGCGGCCACAGAGTGCGGATTTCACTCTTTTGGGGCCAATGAGACGCTTGTATAGGTATGGGACCGAGTAGGCCTATAGGTGTTAGCAATGCAGGTATGTCCGTTTCGGCTCCTGCCCGACTAACGTCCTACAGACCAAGGTGGTTCCAGTGCGGCTGCATTCGCTCGCTCGTTTCGCCGGAGGGGCGCTCCTGGCGTCCATGATCGGCCTGTCGGTCGCCACACCGGCACTGGCCCAAACACAAGAGACCTTCGCCGGGGGTCGCGCGGCTCGTGCGATCGAGGCACCCGAGCCGCGACTGGTCCAGGGCAACGTCACGACCTGCGAGGGTGCCGGCCTGGCCGGCGAGATCATCCTCGGTAGCCCGAACTCGCCGGCCAACGACAGCAACGAGGCCGGCACCGGGACCGTCACCGGCCTGGAACTGGACGTCACGATCAACGACAACTTCGTCGCCACCGGCATCGTGGTCAAGGGCGGCCCAAACGCCAATGTGTACGACGGACCATTCGTCGGACCGATCGAAGTGGAGGACATGACGGCGCCGATCAACCCCGAGAACAATCAGCCGTTCGGCATCAGCCACTGGTTCGTGTGCGGCTTCGAGACGCAGCCCACGGGAACACCGACCGCGACGCCCACGGTGACGCCGACCGTGACGCCCACCGTGACACCCACGAAGTCGAAGCTGCCGATCACCGGTGACTCGCTCAGCGGTCCGTCGTTCGTCATCCCGGTCGCGCTCGGCGGTGGCCTGCTCCTGCTCGGGAGCATGCTGGTCGTCCTCCACCGACGCCGGGACGGCGAGGCGCGCGGCTGAGCCGACCCGCGGTGAGCGGCTGACCTGATCCGTGAAGATCGCTGCTGGGGCCGGAGACAACTCCGGCCCCAGCAGCGCGTCCCCAGCCGCACGGCCGGCCGAGCGTCAGGTGAGCGCCTCGAGATCCGCCATCTCGGTCACCCGCCGGATGTCGATCTCGACCTCGCCGATGCTCCGGGCGAAGAGGTCGGCGTAGCGCTTGGCCCACTCCACGGCCTCGGCCTTGTCCCGCACCTCGACCATCAGGAACCCGGCGATCAGCTCCTTCGTCTCGGCGAACGGCCCGTCGGTCAGGGTGGACCTCCCGTTGGTGACGGTGATGCGGGCCGCGTCGTCCTTGCTGGTGGGCCGCAGGCCGTCGCCGGCCAGCAGCACCCCGGCGTCGACCATCTCCTGGACGAACGCGCCCATCGTGGCGACGAAGGCGGCGTCCGGCGAGTACGCGCCGGGGATGTCCTGGTCCAGCTTGTGCATGATCATGAAGCGCATCGGTCAGGTCCTTTCCGTAAGAGGGTCAGCGGGAGGGGAGCAGGTCGACGCAGACGGCGGTGAGCCAGGCGAAGACGACGGTCGAGCCCAGCGCCATCCGGACGCTGATGCTGTCCTGGTCCGGCCAGGCCAGCATCAGGGCGAAGGTGAGAGCGCAGGCCAGCGAGAACACGGCCCAGGCGCGCCGCCCGGACCGGGCGTGGTGCCGGGCGAACACCAGACAGGCGAGCGTGACCGACCCGAAGGCGAGCATCGCGCCGACGCCGTGGCCGATCCCGTGCCAGCTCATCGTCGCCGGCGGCCCCTCGGGCGCCCCGGCCGGCCAGCCCATGCTCGGGTCGGCCACCAGCACGCCGGCGACGATCAGGCCCGTGCCGTAGGCGGCGACCAGCGCCGCTCCCCACCTGCGGGCGGGGCCGCCGGGCAGCGTGCGCCGCTCACTGCTTCGCGGCGTTCTCCAGGGCGGCGATCACGTGATCGGCGGTGCAGGAGG
>NZ_JBFAMU010000337.1:1812-5462 GCF_040656655.1 Micromonospora sp. NPDC049799 | reverse complement strand
GGAAGATTGTCCGGCGGTGTCCTACTCTCCCACACCCTCCCGGGTGCAGTACCATCGGCGCTGGAGGGCTTAGCTTCCGGGTTCGGAATGTGACCGGGCGTTTCCCCTCCGCCATGACCGCCGTAACTCTATCGACATGTCAAACAACTCAACCAACACATGTTGGGTGTTGTTCGTTTATCGAGAGTTGCACAGTGGACGCGTAGCAGCTTGGTAGTCAAGTCCTCGGCCTATTAGTACCGGTCAACTGAACCCGTTACCGGGCTTACATTTCCGGCCTATCAACCCAGTCGTCTAGCTGGGGGCCTTACCCACCCGAAGGTGGTGGGATACCTCATCTTGAAGCGAGCTTCCCGCTTAGATGCTTTCAGCGGTTATCCCTTCCGAACGTAGCTAACCAGCCGTGCCCCTGGCGGGACAACTGGCACACCAGAGGTTCGTCCGTCCCGGTCCTCTCGTACTAGGGACAGCCCTTCTCAAGTATCCTACGCGCACGGCGGATAGGGACCGAACTGTCTCACGACGTTCTAAACCCAGCTCGCGTACCGCTTTAATGGGCGAACAGCCCAACCCTTGGGACCTGCTACAGCCCCAGGATGCGACGAGCCGACATCGAGGTGCCAAACCATCCCGTCGATATGGACTCTTGGGGAAGATCAGCCTGTTATCCCCGGGGTACCTTTTATCCGTTGAGCGACACCGCTTCCACATGCCAGTGCCGGATCACTAGTCCCGACTTTCGTCCCTGCTCGACCTGTCAGTCTCACAGTCAAGCTCCCTTGTGCACTTGCACTCAACACCTGATTGCCAACCAGGCTGAGGGAACCTTTGGGCGCCTCCGTTACCCTTTAGGAGGCAACCGCCCCAGTTAAACTACCCACCAGACACTGTCCCTGAACCGGATAACGGTCCGAAGTTAGATACCCAAATCAACCAGAGTGGTATTTCAAGATTGCCTCCACCCATACTGGCGTATGGACTTCACCGGCTCCCACCTATCCTACACAAGCTAATTCGGATACCAATGTCAAGCTATAGTAAAGGTCCCGGGGTCTTTCCGTCCTGCCGCGCGTAACGAGCATCTTTACTCGTAATGCAATTTCGCCGGGCCTGTGGTTGAGACAGTGGGGAAGTCGTTACGCCATTCGTGCAGGTCGGAACTTACCCGACAAGGAATTTCGCTACCTTAGGATGGTTATAGTTACCACCGCCGTTTACTGGCGCTTAAGTTCTCCGCTTCGCCCCGAAGAGCTAACAGGTCCCCTTAACGTTCCAGCACCGGGCAGGCGTCAGTCCATATACATCGAATTACTTCTTCGCATGGACCTGTGTTTTTAGTAAACAGTCGCTTCCCCCTGCTCTCTGCGGCCATACAACGCTCCACCCGCGTGGGGCTTCACGTCTCCGGCCCCCCTTCTCCCTAAGTTACGGGGGCAATTTGCCGAGTTCCTTAACCACAGTTCGCCCGATCGCCTCGGTATTCTCTACCTGACCACCTGTGTCGGTTTGGGGTACGGGCCGCTAAGAACTCGCTAGAGGCTTTTCTCGGCAGCATAGGATCACTGACTTCACCTGAATCGGCTCGGCATCACGTCTCAGCCTTCATGCACCGCGGATTTGCCTACGGTACGGCCTACACGCTTACCCCGGCACAACCACCGGCCGGGCTCAGCTACCTTCCTGCGTCACCCCATCGCTTGACTACTACCCGCCAGGTTCCCACGCTCGCCACCATCGGTCCGAAGACCTCCGGCAGTTCGGATGGTTAGCACAACGAGGTTCGTCAGGGTCGCTCTTTCGCGGGTACGGGAATATCAACCCGTTGTCCATCGACTACGCCTCTCGGCCTCGCCTTAGGTCCCGACTCACCCAGGGCGGATTAGCCTGGCCCTGGAACCCTTGGTCATCCGGCGGAAGGGTTTCTCACCCTTCTTTCGCTACTCATGCCTGCATTCTCACTCGTGCCGCGTCCACAACTGGGTCACCCCGCTGCTTCACCCCCGGCACGACGCTCCCCTACCCATCCACACACCTGCACAAGGAATCAAGTCCAAGCGAGGTTAAAATGTGAATGCCACAGCTTCGGCGGTGTGCTTGAGCCCCGCTACATTGTCGGCGCGGAACCACTTGACCAGTGAGCTATTACGCACTCTTTAAAGGGTGGCTGCTTCTAAGCCAACCTCCTGGTTGTCTATGCGACCCCACATCCTTTTCCACTTAGCACACGCTTAGGGGCCTTAGCTGGTGATCTGGGCTGTTTCCCTCTCGACTACGAAGCTTATCCCCCGCAGTCTCACTGCCGCGCTCTCACTTACCGGCATTCGGAGTTTGGCTGATTTCGGTAAGCTTGTGGGCCCCCTAGACCATCCAGTGCTCTACCTCCGGCAAGAAACACGCGACGCTGCACCTAAATGCATTTCGGGGAGAACCAGCTATCACGGAGTTTGATTGGCCTTTCACCCCTAACCACAGGTCATCCCCCAACTTTTCAACGTTGGTGGGTTCGGCCCTCCACGCGGTCTTACCCGCGCTTCAGCCTGCCCATGGCTAGATCACTCCGCTTCGGGTCTAGGACACGCGACTGAATCGCCCTATTCAGACTCGCTTTCGCTACGGCTCCCCCACACGGGTTAACCTCGCCACGTGCCACTAACTCGCAGGCTCATTCTTCAAAAGGCACGCCGTCACCCCGCAAGGCTCCGACGGATTGTAGGCGAACGGTTTCAGGTACTATTTCACTCCCCTCCCGGGGTACTTTTCACCATTCCCTCACGGTACTCGTCCGCTATCGGTCACCAGGAAGTATTTAGGCTTACCAGGTGGTCCTGGCAGATTCACGGCAGATTTCAGGGGTCCGCCGCTACTCGGGAACACCCACAGAAGACCAGCTACTTTCACCTACCGGACTATCACCGTCTACGGTCAGCCATTCCAGACTGTTCGACTAGCAACTAGCTTTGTAACTTCTCGAGTGCGTGTCAGCACACTCAGCAGGGTCCCACAACCCCGACCACGCAACCCCTGACAGGTATCACACGCAACCGGTTTAGCCTCAATCCGCTTTCGCTCGCCACTACTCACGGAATCACTATTTGTTTTCTCTTCCTACGGGTACTGAGATGTTTCACTTCCCCGCGTTCCCTCCATACACCCTATGTGTTCAGGTGCAGGTGACACCACATGACTGGTGCCGGGTTCCCCCATTCGGACACCCTGGGATCACAGCTTGGTTGACAGCTCCCCCAGGCCTATCGCGGCCTCCCACGTCCTTCATCGGCTCCTGGTGCCAAGGCATCCACCGTTCGCCCTTGACAACTTGACCACAAAGATGCTCGCGTCCACTGTGCAATTCTCAACAAACGACCAACCCACAACCATCACGCCCCACACCAAACCCAGCAATCCGCCGGCGGTATGCGAGACCAGGTCATGCCTGGCAGACTCCCGAACCCATGGGTTCGGACCAGTCTCCGAAAAAACAACCTCAGGGTTGTTCTTTCAGGACCCAACAGGGTGCTCTGCGCTCCTTCTCAGCCGCACCAGGACCATCCCGTTCCCACCACCCGAGGGTGGCTGTACTAGGTGTCCCGGCCGTTGCCGAGGAAAAACTCGCCAGTGTCTCCGCCATATGAGCACCCCACCACCACACT
>NZ_JBFAMU010000336.1:0-5488 GCF_040656655.1 Micromonospora sp. NPDC049799 | reverse complement strand
GCCTCGACGAAGGTCAGCGTCCGCGGCTTGGGGGCGAGCCGGCCGGCGCGGGCGAGCGCGTACTCCGCGTAGGTGCCGACGCCCGTGCCGTACACCTCGTCGCCAGCGGCGAGGCCGGTCACTCCGGGCCCGACGGCCGCGACCACCCCGGCCAGGTCCATGCCGGGGACGCGGCTGCGGGGCCGCCGCAGTCCGGAGGCCAGGCGTACGGGGTACGGCAGGCCGGTCATCAGGTGCCAGACGCCGGGATCGACACCGGCCGCGTGCACCCGGACCAGGACCTGTCCCTCGCCGGGGGTGGGCACGTCGACGTCCCGCAGGCCGAGCACCTCGGTCGGGCCGTAGTGGTCCTGCACGATCGCCTTCACGATGGTTCCTCCTGCGGGTCGGTCGGATAGTGGAAGACGTCGGTCAGGGGTACGCCGAACACGGCCGCGATCTGGAAGGCCGTCTCCAGCGACGGCGAGTAGCGCCCCTGCTCGATGGCGATGACGGTCTGCCGGGTGACGCCGATCCGGCGGGCCAGCTCGGCCTGGCTCATCTCGCCGTGGGCGACCCGCAGCGCGCGGACGGAGTTGGTGACCCGGGTCGGCTTCACCACGACTGGAAACCCCGGCGGTACGCGACGATCCGGGCGACCGATCCGAGCACGGCGGAGAGCACGAACCCGAGGTACAGGACGTTGGCGATCCAGAAGTGGTCCCACCGGGCGAGGGCCATCAGCAGGGCCGCCACGGCACCCACGACGACGAACGACTGGCCGATGTGCTCGCCCACCCGGCCGATCTCCCGGTCCCGCTGGTCGGTGACGCCGGCCTCCTCACCGGAGGCGGCGGCGATGCCGACGTGCGCCACGATCGACGCGACGATCGCGGCGCCGACGGTCCACAGCAGCGTGCCCGCGTACGGCGTCCCGGTCAGCGGCCCGTCGCCGGCCCGGCCGAGGACGAGCACCACGTACGCCGCGTAGCCGGCGACCGCGACCAGGCCCATCGCCCAGGCGCGCTTCTCCTCGAAGGCCACGAGCCCTCCCCATGTAAAGAATTCTTGACACCCGAACGGTACGGCCGACCCACGGGCGGTGTCAATAATCTTTTACATGGAGCCGGAGCCGATTGACTTTCGATAGGTAGCGCGTGAGAATCGATACATGGTCACCGCGCCCGTGAAGTACGTCCTCGTCGTCCTCGCCGTCGCGATCGGCGTCGCCGCCGTCGTGTTCGGGGAGTCCGACGACTCGCCCGGCCTCCAGGGCCTGGGCGGCCTGCTCGTCATCGGCGCGCTCGCGTACGGCGTGCGGACCGCTCGACGCAGCAGGTAGCGGTACGGCCGCCGACGCTGCGCTGCGCGCCTTCCATGGTCACCAGGGGTCAGGACTCTCCCCAGAAGTAGCGAGCCCGTCGACTTCCCGATCAGCATCGTCATGACTCTGCGGCTTCATGACCTGCACGTTCACCCACCTGGTTGCATCTTGCAAATCGATCGATGCACGCCGATACTGACGAAAGCGCATGTCAGGAAGGTGACATCCATCAACCCGGAGATGCCTCTTCCGACGGCGACTCACGGGGCCACCACCCATCTGGCCCCATCGCTCCCGAGGAGGAGACAGTGAGGATCCCCCGCAGCCCATCCCGCAGTCACGTCGCCCGATCCGCCCGCCTGTTCGCCGCAACCGTCGGTGTGGTCGTCACGACCGCGCTCGCCGCTCCGACCGCCGTGGCAGCCTCCCCTCAGACCTACGGCGCCAGTGACCTCTCGGCGGTGAACGACGCGGTGCAACGCTCCGGCGTCGAAGGCATCGCCTGGCACGTGGACGGCGCATCCGCTCGGGTCGTGGTGACCGCCGACAGCACCGTCTCCCGCGCCGAGATCACGAAGATCAAGCAGACTGCCGGCGCCAGGGCCGGCGCGATCCGGATCGAGCGCGCACCCGGAGTCTTCACCCCGCTGCTGGCCGCCGGTGACGCCATCTACGGCGGCGGCTACCGTTGCTCGCTGGGCTTCAACGTCGTCAGCGGCAGCACCTACTACTTCCTCACCGCCGGGCACTGCGGGAACGTGGCCAACACCTGGTACACGAACTCCAGCCTGACCACTCTCATCGGCCCGACCATGGGCTCCAGCTACCCCGGCAACGACTACGCGCTGGTCCGCTACGACAACACGTCACTGAGCCACCCCGGCGGCTTCGCGGTCGCGGACCCCTTCATCGGGGAGTCGGTCAAACGCACCGGGTCGACGACCGGCACCCACAGCGGTACGGTCACCGCGCTCAACGTCTCGGTCCGCTACGTCGGCAAGGGCGGCGGCACCGTGAGGGGCATGATCCAGACCAACGTCTGCGCTGAGCCCGGCGACTCCGGCGGCCCGCTCTACGACGGCACCAAGGCCCTTGGCATCACCTCCGGCGGCAGCGGCGACTGCAGGTCCGGGGGCACCACCTTCTACCAGCCCGTCCGCGAGGCGGTCAACGCGTACGGAGTGGTCGTCTACTGATCCTCTGCGGTGTCCCACATGGGAAGGAGCGGGGTCGCGATCGCGACCCCGCTCCTCACTTCTGGGCGACGGGCCCGGGCGGGAGGGTCTACTTGGCGGGCGGTGCCGTCGGTTGACTTGCCGGGCGACCGGTCGGCCTGGTCTCCGGCGCGCTGGTCGCGGGGCTGTCCGGCTTACCGGCCGGGCGCGACGGGCGAGCGTCGGTCGGTCGCGTGCTCGGTACCGCCTTGTCGCTCCTCTTCGTCAGCAGGGCGTCGCAGTAGGCCGCCACCTTCTCCTCGTCGCCGGCGGCGGTGATCAGCGCGGTGAACGCCGGGTTCTCCAGCGCCTTGCCCGGGTTGTCGCCGGCACCGGCCTTGAACGCGTGGCACAGGCCGTCCAGTGAGGGCGACGGAGACCCCGAGCCCTTCTCCCCGGCCGAGGACTTCCCGGCGTGCTCGGACGGCTTGCCGGTCGGGTGCGGGGTGGCGGTTGCCCCGCCGCTGCTGAGCGGGTTGGGCACCGCCCCGGTCGCCGCAGCCACCGCGACGCCACCGGTAGCGGCGACGGTGGCCACCGCGGCGGCGGCGACCTTGAGAGAGAGGAGTTTGGCGAGGGCGGTCTCAAGCATCAACAGGTCTCCGTAGTTGGGGGATCACGATGGAGATACAGGTCGCGATGCTGGCACCGCGCACCTCGTGTCCCTCGGCGTCGGGACCGACGTTTGTGTCACATCGGTCCCTCGGCGACTGCGACCTGTCGCGGGCCGCCTACCGTCCGCCTCAGCGCAGCCGGCGGGCGGCGAACCGCGCCGGCGGGTCGGCGATCGCCTCCTGCGCGGCGATCAGCTGGATCTCCCGCGTGCCCGCCGCGAGGGTCGCCTCGAGGACGGCGAAGATGGCGGCGGTGGTGCGCTCCAGCGCCGTCGCGGGCGAGCCGGTCGTGTGCAGGTGCGCGAGGTACAGCGCGGCCGTGACGTCGCCGCCACCGTTCGGGCTGATCGGCAGCAGCGGAGTGGTCACCGCCCAGGCGCCCTCGTCCGACACGGCCACCACCTCCAGCGACCCCTGCGGGACGTCACCGTGGAGCACGCTGGTCACCAGCACGTGCCGCGGTCCCGTCGCCCGCACGACGTCGACCGCCTCCAGCAACGCCTCCGGCGAGTCCGTCGAACGGCCGGACAGGAACTCCAGCTCGAACTGGTTCGGGGTGATGATGTCCGCCCGGGGAACGACCACGTCCCGCAGGTACTCGGGGATGCCCGGCCGGACGAACATGCCACGGCCCACGTCGCCCATCACCGGGTCACAGCAGTAGACCGCCTCCGGGTTGGCCGCCTTCACCCGGTCCACCGCGTCGAGGATCACCGCGCCCATCGCCGGATCCCCCTGGTAGCCCGACAGCACCGCGTCGGCGCTCCCGAGGACCCCCCGGTCGGCGATGCCCTCGATGACCTCCGCGACGTCGGCCGGAGCCAGCAGCGGCCCACGCCACGCGCCGTACCCGGTGTGGTTCGAGAAGTGGACGGTGAGCACCGGCCACACCTCGTGGCCGAGCCGCTGGAGTGGGAACACGGCCGCCGAGTTGCCCACGTGGCCGTAGGCGACCGATGACTGGATGGACAGGATCTTCACCACGTCATCATGACGGTTTCCCCGGGACAGGTCGGCGGTGCCCCCGGCCTGGGGCACCGCCGACGTGCACCCGTCAGCCGATCGGCAGGGTCGCCACCGCCTTCCGGAAGTTCCGGCCGCTCCCGTCGGGGGTGTAGTTGTTCTCGACGTTGCCCGCCGAGTCCACCGAGAACCAGTGGACGGTGGCGCCGAGCGGAACCGTGAGCGTCTCCCCGCCCTCACGGATGCCCGCCGACCCGTAGCGGGTCGAGGAGTACGTGGGGACGCCGCCGTCGAGGGTGTAGAAGACCGCCGCCGGTTCGCTGACCTCGAAGGTCACGTTCACCGTCCCCGGCGTGGCCCCCGGCCCGACCACCAGACCGCTCTCCGGGCGGGTCTGGTCCCGGTCGAAGTCGCGCGCCACCCGCATCAGCTCGACCAGGCCGTTGGCGAACTCCATGGTCTCCTCGTGCGCCTCCGCCCATTCCGGCTGGAAGGAGGTGCCGACCTCGAAGTTCCAGGCGTAGATGCCGTACCGGTACCAGAGCATGTCACCGGAGTTGCCGGCCGCCGAGTAGAGCACGTCGGAGATCGGGCCGGTACGGGCCGGGGTGACCGCCATGTTCCGGTGCCGCTTGATGGCGGACAGGATCCGCTCCGAGGAACCCCAGAACGCGGACTCCTCATCCAGCGTCGGTCGGGGCGCGGAGACCCGGCCGGGCAGGGCGTACGCGCCGGGCGACCACATGAAGTAGTTGCCCGAGGAGTGCAGGTTCATCGAGAAGCGGATGTTCGGACGGGCGGCCAGCCAGTCCAGGTTGCGGTTCTCCGGTTCGGACAGCTCACCCGGGCCCGCGTACGTGCCGCTGGTGCAGCTCGACGACGCTCCCGAGAAACCGTCGAAGAGGCTGTACTCGGTGTAGTTGCGGTTGTTGTCCACCCCCCACGAGTCCCGGGCGAGGAAGTCCGCCGCCCCGGTGAGCGGGCAGTGGTTGGTCATGTTCTTGCGCTGGGAGTTGAAGTCGTAGAACGAGTAGTGCCCACCGTCGGGGTTGATCGAGGGCGCGATCCAGATGTCGAGGTCGTTCAGCAGTTGCTTCGTCCGCCCGTCGTGCGCGTAGTTGCGCAGCAGCCGCTCGGCGGTCTCGACGGTCACCAGCGGCGGCACCCACTCCCGCGCGTGCTCCTGCGCGTACGCCAGCACCCCGGGCTTCGAGCCGTCGCGGTGCTTGCCGATACGGATCGCGTACACCGGATGAGGGTCCCGGGAGACCGACGCCGGCGCGCTCAGGTCGTCGGTGAGCAGGGTCCGCGCGGCCGGCGCGACCACGCCGCCGCCCGCGCTCCCCCGATAGGTGTACGCCCGCAGCAGCGAGCCGGCGCGGGCGTTGAGGGCC
>NZ_JBFAMU010000335.1:0-5510 GCF_040656655.1 Micromonospora sp. NPDC049799 | reverse complement strand
GCACGGCGCCGACGATCAGCGTGATGCGAGCCCAGAGCGGATCCTTGCGACGCTTGCGCTGGCGCTTCGACGGAGCGTCGGGCGTGCCGCCGGGGCCGGCACGGGCTGGCGCTGCCACCCGCCGTGTCGACCGCCGATCTGCTGGCCGAGGTGCTCCGGCTCGATCCGCCGGTGCGCGGCACCCGCCGGGTGGTCACGGCCGCGACGCGGATCGCCGGCCGCGACCTCGCCGTCGGCGATCCGGTGCTGCTGCGCTTCGACGCGGCGAACCGGGACCCGGTGGTCTTCGCCGACCCGGACCGCCTACGACCCGGACGGCCCGACGGCACCCTCACCTTCGGCGCCGGACCGCGCGGTTGCCCGGGTACGCGTCTCGCGTCGGCGCTGGCCGCCGGGGTGGTGTCGGTGCTGCGGAGCCGCTGCCGGCTGGTCCACGACCCGGGGGACCACGAACCGCACCCGCTGCTGCGGGTTCCGCGCCGCATCGACCTCGCCGTCCACGGACCGAGGTCGGGCTACGGGCCGCAGACCGGCAGGACCGTGGAGGTGCTCCGGTGACCGACCGCTACGCCGCCTTCCACGCCCTGCACCACGGCGACCGGCCGCTGCTGCTGCCGAACGCCTGGGACCACGCGAGCGCCGCCGCGTTCACCGCCCGTGGCCACCCGGCGGTCGGTACGACGAGTCTCGGCGTCGCCGCAGCCGCCGGCCTGCCCGACGCGGCCGGTGTCCTGCGCGCGGAGAACCTCCGCCTGGCCCGGCTGCTGCGCCCGCTGCCGGTGCTGCTGACCGTCGATGTGGAGGGTGGCTGCTCCGACGATCCGGCGGCCGTCGCGGACCTGGTCGCCGAACTGGCCGACCTGGGCGTGGTCGGCGTCAACATCGAGGACGGCCACCCCGACGGCGGGCTCGCCTCGCCGGAGCTGACGGCGGCGAAGGTGGCCGCGGTCCGGGCGGCCGTGCCGGGGCTGTTCGTCAACGCCCGCACCGACGCGTGGTGGCTCGCCGTTCCCGACCCGTTGCCGGAGGCACTGCGCCGGGCTCGCGCGTACCGGGACGCGGGAGCGGACGGCATCTTCGCGCCCGGCGTGCCGGACGCGGCCACGGTCGCCGCCGTCGTCGACGCGGTCGACGTGCCGGTGAACGTGCTCCATCGCCCCGGTGGACCCACCCTCGCCGAGCTGCGGAACCTCGGTGTGGCGCGGGTGAGCACCGGCTCGCTGCTCTACCGGGCCGCGCTGGGCGCCGCCCTGGCCGCCCTCGACGAGGCCGCGTCCGCTGCCGGCGCGGGTGCCGCCGATCCGCCCTCCTACGCGGAGGTGCAGCGCCTGAGCGGGCTGTCCGGTCGCGACCCGGGTGCCGCCCCTGGCGGCGTTCGGGGGAGATAGGAGGATTGTTCGGACTTCTCCCGGCTCGTGCGTTTACGGTGTCGTCAGGGCGATGCACCACCGTGACGTCGTGACGGGAGAGAGGACCCGACCATGCGAGTGCCCAGTCGAAGCCCGGGACAGCCGCCCGGTCCTCCTGTCTCCCCGGCGGCGCCGGCCCGCCGCCGGGCCCCCTCCGCCCTGCCCCGCCGGACCGCGGCCCCGGCGCCGGACCTCGACGCGTACCGGGCCGCCGTCGCCGACCTGCTGGTCGAGGTCGGTGCCCTGGCCGGAGCGCCCAGCACCGCCGCACGGCAGATGCTGGTGGACGACCGGCTGCGGGACCCGGCGATCGCCGCCGTCCTTGACGCCACCGCGCAGGGGCTCCTCGGGGCCCGGGAGACGCTGCTGCTGGAGATGGCCCGCTACCAGCCCAACGAGCGCAGCTCCGCGGCCGACCTGACGGCCCTCGTCCGGATCTACCTGCTCTCCCGGATCGACGTGATGTGGTGGCGGGACACCCCCACGTACCGCACCGACGGCCAGGTCAACGCCAGCACCGACCTGGTCGACCTGGAGTGGCTGCGCCGGCGCGACCTGCTGCGCTTCCGCTACACCGAGCAGCCCGCCACCGTACTCGGGCGCGGGCTGCGGGCGGTGGGCCGGCGGCTGCGCCCGGACGCCACCCCGCGTACCGCCGGGCTGATGTTCCGCCGGACCCGCCGGGAGGTCGTGGCGCTGCTCAACGACATCGGCCGGGAGTTCGCCGCCGCCACCGGACCCGGCATCCCGCCGCTGTGGGTGACCAGCCTCGTCCGCAGCGCCGAGCACCAGCACCGGCTGCGCCGGCTGGGGTACGCGGCGATGGTGCCCAGCGCGCACTGCCTCGGCTGGGCGGTGGACGTGGAGATGGCCTGGTTCACCCGGTTCGGTGCGCGGGACGTCCTCGCCGAGATTCTGCTCGCCCGCCAGCGGGCCGGCGAAGTCAACGTCGTCGACGAGGGGCAGGCGTGGCACCTGTGTGTCGCGCCGGCCGCCCGCAAGCGGCTGCGCGGGGCGTACGAAGCCGAGATGGGGGTCTGAGGGCATGTGCGGCATCGCGGTGAGCCTCGGGCCCGAGGCCGACCCGGTGGTCTTCCGTCGGATGCTCGCCACCCTGGCTCCCCGCGGCGAGGTCACCGAGACCCGGTACGAGACCGGCCTGCTGACCGGCGTACGCCGGTTGCGGGTGGTGGACCGCGACCGCGCGGTGCAGCCGTGGGTCTCCGACGACGAGCGCTGGCTGCTCTGCTACAACGGCGAGGTCTTCAACCACCACGAGCTGCGGGCGGAGCTGACCCGGCTCGGGCACCGGTTCCGCAGCGCCAGCGACACCGAGGTGGTGCTGGCCGCGTACCTGCGGTGGGGCGAGGACATGGTCACCCGCCTGCGCGGCGAGTACGCATTCGCGATCGTGGAGCGGGCCACCGGCCGGGCGTACCTGGTGCGTGACCCGCTCGGCGTCAAGCCGCTGTACTGGTCCCGCACCCCCGGCTGCCTGCACCTCGCCAGCGAGGTCAAGGCGCTGGTCGGGTACGGCGTGCCGGTCGCCGAGGTGCCGCCCGGCCACCACGGATGGGCCGAGGCGGACGGGCCGGTGCGGCTGCGCCCGTACGTCGACCTGCTCACCCTCGGCGCGGGGCTGCCGGTGGTGGACGACCCGGACGAGGCCGCCCTGCTCGTCCGTGCCGCCCTCACCGACAGCATCCGCATGCGGGTGGACACCGACCTCACCGTCGGGGTGATCCTGTCCGGAGGGCTGGACAGCTCGCTGGCCCTGCTGCACGTCAAGGAGATGCACCCGGACTGCGTGGCGGTCACCGTCGGTGTGCCGGACAGCCCCGACGTCGCGTACGCCCGGCGGCTGGCGCGGGACCTCCGTGTGCCCCACGAGGTGGTCGAGCTGCGCCCGCGCGACATCCGGCGGGCCGACGTCCGGGAGGCGATCCGGATCTCCGAGCTGACCGAGTACGGCGACATCATCAACGCCGTGGTCTCGGTTCCGCTCTTCCGGCGCCTCCACGAGTTGGGCGTGAAGGTGGTGCTCACCGGGGACGGGTCGGACGAGCTGTTCGGCGGCTACCCCATGTACCACCGGGTCGGCCCCGAGGCGTCCCGCCGGCTCTTCCTCCACAAGATCCGCAACCTCTGCCGTACGGAGTTGCAGCGGCTCGACCGGACCAGCATGGCGTACGGGGTGGAGGCCCGGGTGCCGTTCCTCGACCTCAGCGTGGTCGAGCTGGCGATGCGGCTCTCGCTCGGGCTGACGATGCGGGCCGGCCAGGAGAAGTGGATCGTCCGCCGGGCGTTCGCCGACGTGCTGCCCGACTACATCCGCCGCCGGCCGAAGAACCCGATGTCGTACTCCTCCGGCCTGCACGAGCGGGCCCGGCTCTACAAGCCGCTGTTCGCACGGCTGCACCGCTCGTTCGGCTACGACCTGCTCGAACCGGTGCGGCGCGACTTCGACAGCGTGCTCACCCGCTGCGGCAACGACCTGGACCGGGCGCTGGCCGCCGGCCGTACCCGACCGGACTACACGGTGCTGGAGCACGCCCGGGACCTGGTCGGCGCGGCGAAGTGGAACGCCGCACCGATGGTCCGCCGGCTGGTCGGTCCGCGCCGGACCGACGGCGACAACGCCCCACTACCCGGCTGACCGTCTCCCCGGTGCCCCGCAGTTTCACGGAAAGTGTGGCCACCCGGCGCGGAATGGCCACACTTTCCGTGAAAGAGGGCGCAGGTGGGGGGCGGGATCAGGAGGCGGGGTCGGGGGTGGTGGCGGCCCGGATGCGGGATACGAGTTGCTCCAGGGCGGCCACCTCGGCACGCAGCGCCGCGCGGCCCTGCCGCGTGAGCTTCAGCCAGGTGCACGGTCGGCGGCCCTCGTAGCCCTTGGTCACCTGGAGCAGCCCGGCGTCCTCGAGGATCCGCAGGTGCCGGTTGAGGTTGCCGTCGGTGAGACCCAACTCGTCGCGCAGCGTGGCGAAACGGCACTCGGGGATCTCGCTCAGCACGGTGAGGATGCCGAGCCGGACCCGCTGGTGCACGACGTCGTCCAGCGCCGTCGCGGGGTGCGGAGGCGGGGCGTCGCTCATGCCCGCCGGGCCGACCGGTACCGGGCCACGGCGACAGCGAGCAATGGCAGGGCCATCAGGACAAGATAGTGGCCCGGACGCCACCCGAGCTGGCCACCACCGCCTGAGCCGCCGATCATCCAGCTCGGCACGGTGCCCATCGGCCAGCTGGTGCAGAGCCAGACGGTCAACGCCAGGATCCAGACCCCGGCGGCGACCAGTGAGCGGCTGCGCTCCACCCACCCGAGGACGACGACCGTCACGGCGACCGGCAGCAGGGGGGTCAGCAGGCCGGGCCAGTTGGGGCCGGTGTCGGCGGTCAAGGTGTCGGGCGCGGGACCGGTGGGCACGGCGGCCAGCACCGCCAGCAGGGCCAGCACGCCGAGCCCGCCGGCGACGACCGCCTGCCACGGCACCCGGACACCGAGGCGGTCGGCCCGCCGTCGGTACCACAGGGCGATCACGGTGGACAGCAACGGGACGCCGAGGAACCAGAACAGGTACGACGCGACGGGCGAGCGTTGCTGGTCGGGCAGCCCGGCCCAGAACGGGTGCTCGGCCGTGATCGCGTACACCTGGGTGAAGGGCGCCGCGTAGAGCGCCGAACTGGCCAGCAGCAGCACCGCGACGCCGACGGCGGGCAGCCACGCGCCGCCCCGGGCCCGGCGGGCGCTGCGGTCGCGGAGCCGGTCGAGCTGGGCCAGTGTCCGTTCGGCCTCGGTGGTGGGGTCCGGCTCCATCGGCGTCTCCTCGCTTTGCGACGGCTTGTGCTTTGCATCGCAAAGCTTAAGCGCGTGGAGGCGCCCTCCACAAGGTCCGGTCGGTGCCACGCGTGCCGGGCGGTGGCCGGGGTACCACCCGGGCATGGCGGAACTGGACGCGATGGTGGTCGGTCAGGTGGCGCGGGACCTCGTCCTGGTGGTCGACGAGGTCCCCGACGGCGGAGGCAGCGCACCGGTGCGGCGGCGCCGCGAGATGCTGGGCGGCAAGGGCGCCAACCAGGCCGTCGGGCTGGCCCAGCTCGGCG
>NZ_JBFAMU010000334.1:0-5529 GCF_040656655.1 Micromonospora sp. NPDC049799 | reverse complement strand
CACATTGTGAGGCACTCGCCATCGAATTTCTGTAACGGACCGCGGAGGTGCTCGATCGTGGCTCAAGCGGTCGCTGCCTGCGGGATATTCAGCGGGCCGTCTTCGCCCGCTCGATCGCCCCCGCCCCCTGGCCGGCCACCACGGCACGCCTCCTGCTGGCACTGGTGATCATCGCGGGAGCGGGAGCGGTCGCGGCGGGCGCCCTCCGCCTCCACAGCGCCTCCCGCACCCCCACCCCGTCCCACCCCTGACCCCGCGCCCCCGCGCCGCCCGACGTCCCCCGCGATCTTGCACTTTCGGTCGCCCTCTTGCGGCTTTTGCCTGATTTGTCGAGGCAGGAAGTGCAAGATCGCGGAGGCCGCCGGCGCGGCCGGGCAGGGCCCGGGGCGTGCGAGGGGGGTGGGGGTGGGGTGGGTTAGCGGGGGGTGGGGTGGGGGGTGAAGCCGTAGGGGAGTTCGAGGCGGTGGCGGGCCAGCAGTGGCTCGTCGGCGAGGATGTCGGGCGTGGGGCCGTCGGCGACGATGCGGCCGCCGTCGAGGATCACCGAGCGGTCGCACAGCTCCAGCGCGTACGGCAGGTCGTGCGTGACCATCAGCAGGGTCACCGGCAGGTCACGCAGGATCCCTGCGAGTTCCCGGCGGGCGGCCGGATCGAGGTTGGACGACGGCTCGTCGAGCACCAGGATCTCCGGGTGCATGGCGAGGACGGTCGCCACCGCCACCCGGCGCCGCTGCCCGAACGACAGGTGGTGCGGGGCGCGGTCCCGGTGGGCGGACATCCCGACCGCGTCCAGGGCCTCGTCCACGCGGGCGGCGAGTTCCGCCCCGCGCAGCCCCAGGTTGGCCGGGCCGAACGCCACGTCCTCGGCGACCGTGGGCAGGAAGAGCTGGTCGTCCGGGTCCTGGAAGACGATCCCCACCCGGCGGCGCACCTCGCCGAGCGTCGCCCGGTCCGGGCCGACCGTCAGGCCGCCGACGGTGACCGTCCCCTCGGTGGCGGTGAGGATGCCGTTGAGGTGCAGCACCAGCGTGGTCTTCCCGGCGCCGTTCGGCCCGAGCAGCGCCACCCGGTCGCCGCGCGGCACGGTCAGGTCGACGCCGTGCAGGGCGACGTGCCCGTCCGGGTACGCGTACCGGACGCCGCGGACGTCGAGCGAGACAGGCTGCACGCTACCGATCATGTCAGCACGACGGCGGCGGCGGCGACGGTGGCCGCCAGGACGGGCACGGTGGCCGCGACCAGCCACTGCCCGGCCGTCGCCGCGCCCGCGCCCTGCCACACCACCGGCATCCGGCCGGTGTAGCCGCGCGACAGCATCGCCAGGTACACCCGCTCGCCCCGCTCGAACGCGCGCAGGAACAGCGCGCCGATGCCGGCGGCGAAGCCGCGCAGCTGCCACAGGAAGCGCGGGTCGTCGCCGCGGGACATCCGGGCCACCCGCATCCGGCGGGTCTCGCCGACCAGCACGTCCAGGTACCGGAGCATGAACGTGGCGATCTGGGTGAGGATCTGCGGGCAGTGCAGCCGGTCCAGGCCGACGATCAGGTCCCGGGTCGTCGTGGTGGCGGCCAGCAGCAGCGACGCGAGGACGCCCAGGGTGCCCTTGGCGACGATGTTCCACGCCCCGTAGAGGCCCTCCTCCGACAGCCGCAGCCCGAGGATCTCGACCCGCTCGCCGGCACCGAGGAACGGCAGCGCGACCGCGAACAGCACGAACGGCAGCTCGATCAGCGAGCGGCTCAGGAGCCACCCCGGCCCCACCCGGGCCAGCGCGGCCACCGCCACGACCAGCAGCGCGTACGCCCCGAAGGCCCAGAACGCCTCGCGCGGCGTCGCGACCACGGCGAGGGTGAAGACCACCATCGCGGCGATCTTCACCTCGGGCGGCAGCCGGTGCACGGGTGAGCCGGACTCCCGGTACAGCACGTGCGCGTGCCCGGCACCCATCGTCGTACCCCCTCAGCCCGCCGTGCCGGCCCGCGCGTCCGCGCGGTCCGTGGTGTCCGTGTCGGCGGGCGCCGGGCCACGACGGCGCACCAGCCAGAACGCGCCGCCGGCCACGGCGAAGGTCAGGAGTACGCCGAGCACGCCGGACAGCCCGGTGGAGAGGAAGTCGTTGTCCACGCCCGACACCCCGTAGCCGGCCAGCGGGCCGCCCACCTCGTGCTCCTCCTCCCGCTGGGCGGGGCAGGTGCCGCCGGTGATGGTGCCGTCGGCGTCGACCGTGCAGCCCTTGAGCAGGGACGAGTCCAGCCCGTCCGGGTCCGACGAGGCGAAGTTGCTCATCACCCCGGCCAGGAGCAGGGCGACCAGCAACCCGCCGACGACGAATCCCCAGGAACGCTTCTTCACCGGACACCTCCGACGGCGGGGACGGGCGCGGGCGCGGCCGGCTTCAGGGCGCGGAGCGCGTACACGAGATCGGGCCGGACCTTCGCCACGGTGGCCACGGTCGTCGCGGTGATCAGGCCCTCGCCGATGCCGATCAGCAGGTGGGTGCCGGCCATCGTCCCGGCCAGGCCGGCCAGGTTGCCGCCCAGGTCGGCGGTGCCACCGAGTTGGTACTGCAGGACGAAGCCCATCGCGGCGGCCACGACGCTGACCAGACCGGAGACGAACGCGGTCACGGTCAGCCCGGCCGGGGTGCGCGGCAGTACGCGCAGCAGCAGGGCGATCAGCAGGTACGCGGCGGCCGTGCCGAGGACGGCCAGGTTGACGATGTTGGGCCCGAGCATCGCCACGCCACCGTCACCGAAGACCAGCGCCTGCACGATCAGCACCACTGCCACACAGAGCGCGCCGACCCACGGCCCGACCAGCATCGCGGCGAGCGCGCCGCCGAGCAGGTGGCCACTGACGGCGGCCGTGAAGATCGGGAAGTTGATCATCTGGACGGCGAAGATGAACGCGGCCACCAGGCCGGCCATCGGCGCGAGGCGGTCGTCCAGGTCACGCCGGCCACGCAGGACGCAGACGGTCAGCGCCGCGAGTGCGACCGCGGCGAACGCGGCGGCGACGGGACCGTCGAGGATCCCGTTCGAGATGTGCAACGCCAGGGTTTCCACGCGACCTCCCACGCGTCGGCGGGCCCGTCCTCGCCGGCGGAGGCCAGCTTATTTCCCGAGTCTTACTGTTGCCAAGATATTGCAACAAGCCGAGGGGTTGATCACGGATACGGCCCGCGTCGCCTCCACCGGTCCCGGCGAGGGCGGCGGTAGGGTCGTGCCATGACCGCGCCCGACCGCCTCTCCCCCGGCGACCCCGCACCGGAGTTCACCCTGCCCACCGACGCCGGCGAGACGCTCTCCCTCGCCGGCCTGCGTGGCCGCAAGGTCGTGCTGTACGCCTACCCGGCCGCCATGACCCCCGGCTGCACCAAGCAGGCCTGCGACTTCCGCGACTCGCTCGCCTCGCTCCAGGCCGCCGGCTACGAGGTCGTCGGCATCTCCCCCGACAAGCCGGAGAAGCTCGCGAAGTTCCGCGAGCGCGACGCCATCACCTTCCCCCTGGTGTCCGACACCGACAAGGCCGTGCTGACCGCTTACGGCGCGTACGGCGAGAAGCAGATGTACGGCAAGACCGTCACCGGGGTGATCCGCTCGACCTTCGTGATCGACGCCGACGGGAAGATCGAACGGGCGCTCTACAACGTGAAGGCCACCGGGCACGTCGCAAAGCTCCGCCGCGACCTCGGCCTGGACTGAGGATGTCGGACCGGGCCACTACGGTCCGTACGTGGTCCGGTACCGGTACACCCCGGAGGCGCTCGCCGAGGCGGCCGCCGCCGCGCACAGCGTCACGGAGGTGATGCGGCTGCTCGGCGTACGGGTGAGCGGCGGCTCGCACGCCCACATCAGCCGGCAGCTGAAACGGTTCGGCGTCGACACGTCGCACTTCACGGGCCAGGCCCACCACCGAGGCCGGCGGGGGCAACGGCGTACGACCTCGATGCAGGTGCTGGTGGAGCTGCCCCCGGGGTCGCGGCGCACACCAGGCACGCGCCTCAAGTGGGCGCTCGGCATCATCGGCGTGCCCGAGGAGTGCGAGGAGTGCGGCACCGGACCGACCTGGCGGGGCCGCCCCCTCATCCTCCACGTCGACCACGTCAACGGCCACTTTCTGGACAATCGCCCGCCGAACCTACGGCTCCTCTGCCCGAACTGCCACAGTCAGACCGGCACCTACGCCGGGCGCAACCGACGGCGACACCGCACCGCTCCTTCGGGCCTCGACGATCCGCCCGAGCCCGCCGACGCGCCGTCCGGTTCCGTCAGCCAACCGGTTGACGAGATCGTCCGGCGCTTCGTGGCGGAGGAGTTGACCGCCGTCCAAGCCGCGGAGCGGATCGGCTGCCATCCGCACACCATCTACCGGCTCGCTCGCCGCCTGCGCGAGACGGGCACGGCGGCGCCCCGGCGCCAGGGCTCGCGGCTCTGCTCGTCGGAGGACGGGAAGCTGGTGATCCGCTACGCCCTCGCCGATCCGGACCTCGGAGCCAGGAGACTCGCCCGGCTGCTCAGCACGGCGGAAGGGCGTTCAGACCTCACTGCCGGGCGGGTCGCCGCCATCCTGGCCTCAGCCAGGCTCACCACGGTGGCGGCCCGACGCTCTACACTCTGAGGGCCTGCGGGAGTGGCGAAGTCGGCAGACGCGCAGGATTTAGGTTCCTGTGTCCGTGAGGACGTGGGGGTTCGAATCCCCTCTCCCGCACCTGGGCCGGGTCCGGCAACTCGACCGGACCCGGCCATTCAGCTCGCGGTACCCGCTGTCGCGACGGTCACGATCACCTGCCGGATCCCGCACCGGCGGGTCAGGATGGCCGGTGTGAGCCTGCACTTCGTCCTCGACCCCGAGCTGACCCCCGAGCTGCGGGAACGCATCGTCGCCCTCTGGGTGGACGTCACCAACGCCGGCGGCGCCGTCGGCTTCGTCGCCCCGGTGACCGCCGCCGACGTCCGGCGCCTCGCGGACCCCACCCTCGCGGCGATCGCGGACGGGCCCGACCGCCTCCTGCTCGGGTACGCGGACGACCGCCTCGTCGCCGCGCTGATCTTCTGCGACAACCGGTTCGACCTGAAGGCCCACTGGTGCGTCCTGAAGCGGGTGATGATCCACCCGGACACCCAGGGCCACGGGTACGGTCTGGCGCTCATGCGCGAGGCCGAGCGCCTCGGCCGCGACATGGGGTACGCCGCGCTGCACGTGACCGTCCGGGACGGTCTGGGCCTGGACCGTTTCTACCGCCGGCTCGGCTACCGGGAGATCGGGCGGCTGCCGGGGGCGCTGCGGGTCGCGCCAGGGGACGACCGCGACGAGATCCTCATGTGGCGGGACCTGCCACCGGCGGCCTGACCGCGGGACCTGGGCCGCCGCCGAAGAGCGTCCCTCTGTTGGCACGACATCCCGGAAACAGTGGCCTCCACCACCGGTCGAGGCCACTACTTCCCCGATCCAGCACGATCATGAGCGCCGCGGCGAGGCGACCCCGCCGCGGCGGGACGCCGGGGCCGAGGCCGCCGCGGCGTCTCA
>NZ_JBFAMU010000333.1:0-5537 GCF_040656655.1 Micromonospora sp. NPDC049799 | reverse complement strand
CCGGCGAACTCGATACTGCCCGCCGTCGGCTCCAGCAGCCGCACCAGCATCCGACCCGTGGTCGTCTTCCCACAGCCGGACTCCCCCACCAGACCCAACGTCTGCCCGGCCCGCACCTCGAAGTCCACCCCGTCCACCGCCCGCACCACACCCCGAGTACGCAGCCCCGTGCGCACCGGGAAGTGCTTGCTCAACCCCCGCACCCGCAGCAACGCCTCACCCTGCTGCCCGGCGACGACCTGCCCGTTCACCGCGCCACCCCCACATCGGCGATCTCGTCCTGGTAGATGCGCAGCCGGTCGACCTCCGGCAGATGGCAGGCCACAAGGTGACCCCGCTCCTGCACCTGCCGCAACTCGGGAATTTCCGTCCGCGACCGGTTCCCGTTGCGGTCGGCGTATCGGCACCGCGGGTGGAACGCGCACCCCGACGGAAGGTTGATCAACGACGGCGGGTTCCCCGGAATCGGCACCAGATCCGCCGCCGCGTCACCGTGCAACGACGGCACACTCGACAACAACCCCCACGTGTACGGATGCTGCGGCCGCCGCAACACCTGCTCCACACTCCCGTGCTCCACCGCCCGACCGCCGTACATCACCAACACCTCATCCGCCACCTGGGACACCACCCCCAGGTCATGCGTGATCATGATGATCGCGGAATGGAACTCCGCCTGCAGATCCGCCAACAGATCCAGAATCTGCGCCTGCACCGTCACGTCCAACGCCGTCGTCGGCTCGTCCGCGATCAGCAGATCCGGATCGTTGACCAGCGCCATCGCGATCATCGCCCGCTGCCGCATCCCACCCGAGAACTCGTGCGGATATGAATCGAAACGCCGCGCCGGCTGCGGAATCCCCACCCGCCCCAGCATGTCCACCGCACGCTGCCGCGCCTCCCGCCGGCCCGCATCCGGATGGTGTACCCGGAACGCCTCCGCGATCTGCCGCCCCACCGTGTAGTACGGGTGCAACGCCGACAACGGATCCTGGAAGATCATCGCCATGTCCCGGCCGCGCAGCCGGCGTACCTCCTCCTCGGACAGTCGGAGGAGGTCGCGCTCGCCGAGGAGGATCCGCCCGGACAGGCGGGTACGGCGCTGGTCGTGCAGGCCGAGGAGGGCCAGCGAGGTCACGCTCTTGCCCGACCCCGACTCACCCACGATCCCGAGCGTCCGGCCCTGCTCGACGGCGAAGGAGATCCCGTCGACCGCCCGGACGGTGCCGTCCTCGGTGGAGAAGTGCACCTTGAGGTTCTCCACCCGCAGGTAGGGGCCGGCCCGGCGGGCTGCCGGCACGGCGGTGGTGGTCATGTCGTCTCCCCTCATCAGCTCAGTCGCACCCGTGGGTCGATGACCGCGTACAGCACGTCGACGACGATGTTGGCGATCACGATGAAGATGGCGGCCAGCAGCACGGTGGCCATGACCACCGGCAGGTTCAGGAACTGCACCGCCTCGACGGTGGCCTTGCCGAGACCCTGCAGGCCGAAGATGGTCTCTGTGATGAACGTTCCGCCCAGTGCGGCGCCGATGTCCAAACCGGCGATGGTCACGATCGGGGTGATCGCAGCCCGCAGGGCGTGCCGGGTGTGGACCCGGCGCAGCGGCAGGCCCTTGGCCCGGGCGGTCCGGACGAAATCCTCAGACAGCGTCTCGAGCATCTGCGCGCGGGACAGCCGGGCGTACAGGGCCGAGTTGAGGAAGCCCAGCGTCATCCAGGGCAGCAGGAGCCCGAGCGCCCACTTCGCCGGGTTCTCGGTAAGCGGCGTGTAGGTCGGGAACGGCAGCAGACCGGTGGCGTAGACGAGGAGGTAGAGCAGGATGAGGCCGAAGAAGTAGACCTGCATGGAGGCGCCGGCGAGGCTGATCCCGATGGCGAACCGGTCGAAGACAGTGCCTCGGCGCAGCGCGGAGACCATGCCGAGGCTCACGCCGAGCAGGATCCAGATCGCCGCCGCGCCGAAGACGATGCTGAAGGTGACCGGGGCGCGCTGAGTGACGATCTCCGTCACCGGCTGGTCGTTGCGGAACGAGTACCCGAGGCACGGCGCCGGGCACTCGCGCTGGAATTCCCCGGAGCCGAAGGTCCGGCCCACGAAGATGCCACTGACGAAGTTGGTGTACTGCTCCGGCAGCGGGTCACGGATGCCGAGCCGCTCCTCGACCTGGGCGATGTCCTGGGCGGTGCAGTTCTTGCCGCACATCACCTTGGCCGGGCTGCTCGGCACCGCGAAGAACAACCCGAAGGTGACCAGGCTGATGACGATGAGGGTGACGACCGCGACGAGCAGCCGCCGGACGATGAAACGGAGCATCCGTCGAACCTCTCGGACTGCGGCGGGGAGCGGACGAGCCGCTCCCCGCCGGGGCGTCACTGCTTGACGTAGATGTTGTTCACCTGGAAGGCGCCGAAGGCGTCACTCAGGTAGGCGTTGCCGACCTTGGACCCGTGCAGCACGTAGGTGGCGTCGTAGTAGACCGGGACGACCGGGACGAACTCACGCATGATCTTCTCGTCGAGCTTCATCCACTCCGCGTCCTGCTCGGCCGCGGGCAGTTTCCGCACCCGGTCGATCTCGGCGCTGATGCCCGGGTCGTTGAAGTAGGACAGGTTCTGATTGCCCTCCGGCAGGATCTCCCGGCCGTCGTACAGCGGCGGGATGATGGTCGAGCCGGTCGGCCAGTCCGAGCCCCAGCCACCCAGGTACAGGTCGTACGGGTTGTTCTTCCGGCCGACCTCGTCGTAGTAGCTCGACAACTCGATCGACTTCATGGTGATCTTGAAACCGCGCTCGGTGAGGCTCTTCCGGATCGCCTCGGCCTGCTGCGTGCGCAGCTCGCTGTTGGCGTGCGCCAGCACCAGCTCCGGCGTCTTGCCGGCCAGCAGCTCCTTCGCCTTGTTGGCGTCACCGCTGGGGGGCGTCCCGAACACGTCGTACGCCTTCCACCCCGCCGTCGTCGGCGACATGAGCGTGGTCGCTGGCGTGCCGGCCGCCTTGCCGCCGATCGCCTTGAGCGCCGCGTCCTTGTCCAGGGCGTGGTTCAGCGCCTTGCGGACGTTGAGGTCGGTGACACGCTGGGTGTTGATGTTGAGCACCCAGGTGTACTGCGTCGGGCCCTTCACCACCCGCTCGGCCACCGGGCCGGACGCGGTCCGGGGCAGTACCGCGGGCGGCACGTCGGTCCAGGTGAACGCAGCCTGGTCGGCGGGTGCGTCCGCGACGAGCCGCTCGGCGATCTGCGCCGCCTCCAGGCCGAAGGTGAACTTGAAGCCGTCCGGGTACGCGGTACGCAGCGGGTCGGTGTTCGGGTCCCAGTTCGGGTTGCGCTCCAGCTCCAGCGCCACGTCCCGCTGGTACGACTTCACCTTGTACGGTCCCGACGAGAAGGGCCGCAGGTCGTAGTTGGTCTTGGTGTCCTTGGCCGACGGCACCGGCGCGGTGGTCGCCATCGCCGCCGCGTACGGCATGTCGCAGTGCGGCTCGGCGAAGGTGAACCGGACGGTCTTGTCGTCCGGCGTCTCCACCCCGTCCGGGGTCGGCTTGCCGCCGTCGTAGGGACCCTTGTAGGTGGCGTTGTACTCGCCGCCCGGGTAGAGCCACTGCTGGATGTAGTGGGGCCCCTCGTTGAGCTGCGGGGCGAAGGACCGCGCGACACCGTACGCGACATCCTTGGAGGTGACCGGCGAGCCGTCCTCGTACTTCAGCCCGTCGCGGAGGGTGAACTCCCAAACCTTGCAGTCGCCGTTGACGTCCTTGCCGGGATCCTTGGCCAGGTCACCCACGAGGGTCATCTCGCCGGTGCCGTTCTCCTTGTAGCCGGTCAGCGACCGGTAGATCAGGCCGGTGGTCAGCTGCTGGACGTTGACGTAGTTGCGAGCCGGGTCGAGGTGCTCGAAGTCGGCCTCCCGCAGGACGGTGACGGTCCCACCCTTGGTGGCGCCCTGGACCGCGGCAGCCGGGCCCTGGTTGTCGGCCGCCTCGTACGAGATCGAGCCGGTCTGGGTCTTCGCCTTGTCGTTGCCCTTGCCGCTGCCACCGTCGTCGGTGGTCCGGCTACAGCCGGCGGCGAGCAACGCCACGGACAGGACACCGATCGACAGTGTCCGGGCTCTCCTGTGCACGGTGCATCTCCCTTCCCGCCCGGCGCGGGCCGCACGAGGCCCGCCGTTCGCCGGGCGAACGGTTCGTGATCGGAATTCGGTTACCGGGCTGACCGGGGATCCAGGGCGTCCCGCAGCGAGTCGCCGAGGAGGTTGAACGCCAGGACGAGGATGAAGATCGTCAGTCCGGGGAACAGGGTGTACCAGGGGTCGCTCGCCACGTAGCCGATGCTGTTGTAGATCATCCGGCCGAGGTCCGGGGTGGGTTCGGTGACGCCGATGTTGACGAATGCCAGCGCGGCCTCGACGGCGATGAACTGGGGGACGTTCAGCGACAGCGTGACGAGAATGGGCGCCCAGATGTTCGGCAGGAGTTGGCGTACGAGCAGGTGTCCGGTCCCCGCGCCGGCGGCCCGGGCCGCGTCGACGAACTCCCGCTCCCGCAGCGAGATCACCTGCCCGCGCACCAGGCGCGCGGTGTAGGTCCAGCTGAAGAGGCCGAAGGTGGCGACGATGAGGGCGATCCGGAAGCTCGGCGGCGGTGCCTCGCGGGCGGTGAAGAAGCGGTCCTCGACGATCGGGATGACCGCCAGCGCGAAGATGAGGAACGGAAATGCGAGCGTCACGTCGATGAGCCAGCTGACGGCGCTGTCCAGCCAGCCGCGCGCGTAACCAGCGACGATGCCGACGGCCACGCCGATCATCGAGGCCAGCACCGCCGAGACGAACGCGATGAACAGGGACGTACGGAGTCCGTAGACCAGTTGCATGAGAATGTCGCGGCCACTGCCGGGCTCCAGGCCGAGAAGATGGTCGGAACTGATTCCCCCGGCGTAACCGATCGGCATGCCGAAATCGTTGAGCTGGTCGACGAACTTGTCGGTCGGGTCCATTCCGGTCAGCCACTTTACCGCCGGCGCGGCGAGGGCGACGCACACGGCGACGGCCAGCGTCACCGCACTGACCAGCGCGGTACGGTCCCGCTTCAGTCGCAGCCAGGCGAGTTGGCCGGGCGACCGGCCGACGAACTCGCGCCGACGCCGCGCGGGCACCTCGTCGGCCGGGGAATTCACCTCGGCCAGCGGGTCGGGCGATTCCACCGCGAGGTTCAGGGACGGGTGGGACGTGTCGCTCATCGCGGATCCCCTTCATGGAGAGGAACTGCTTACGAGCCCGACGATAAGCGACGGAAAAGCGCCCGAAAGAATCGTTCAGGTAACAGCGTGATCGGTTGTCACCGATCGGCAACGGTTCGGCAACGCCGCTGGCTCGTTGCGGTAACGGCGTTAATCGGTTGTCACCCGTTCAGCCATTCGGCCGCGTGATGGAACGCAGAGCACATCAATGTGGTTGTCATCCGTCCGGCCGTTTCCACATCGATATCCACGGCGGGCGCGGCGGGCGCGACCGGCTCAGCGGCCGGCGGGCAGC
>NZ_JBFAMU010000332.1:0-5596 GCF_040656655.1 Micromonospora sp. NPDC049799 | reverse complement strand
GCCGGTGCTGGCGATGACTTTGCCAATGTGGGGGAACAGGTGTGAGTTCATCATTTCATCCATGAGTTTCAAGGAGGGCGGCGTACAGGGCAGTGATCTCCATGACTGCCGCCTCGTATGCTAGTACAGGCTTTCGCAAACGGGCCAATGAATGGATCAAATTTTTTGCAGTGCGGGGCGCAACGGGAAAAGCCCGACCTTTTCAGGCCGGGCTATTGGTAAACGTCGCGCCTGCGTGTGAATTTACCTCAAGCGTGATGAACGTTTTGCTGACAACCCCACCGCCGCCGCCGCGGGTGGGGCCACCGCCGGCAGTGCCGGAACGGCGGCGAGGATGCCGAGGCAGTGCACGAACACTGCGAGGGCCCTGTGGTGTCGTGTCGATGCAGGCATACGAACGAACCTCCGGAGCCGACGCTAGGGGCGCGGTCTGTTCGTGTGGGTGAGAAGGCGGGAAGTCCGCCCCGCCGGGCCGGATCCGACGTAGGCTGCGCCGCCGGTCGTCCCGTCCGCGGTGGCCCTGGTCGCGTCCGTCGTGGCCCGGGTGGGCCGGTTCGTCGTCGGGGCTAGTGTTGCCGGGTGCGTATCGCTCGTTTCGCTCATGCCAAGGGAATGTCGTTCGGGGTCGTCGAGGGCGAGGCGGAGGCCGGCCCGGCCGGGCTGACCATCGCCGAGATCGAGGGCCACCCGTTCGGGCAGATCCAGTTCTCCGGCGCCCGGTGGGCGCTCTCCGACGTCCGGCTGCTCTCGCCGATCCTGCCCAGCAAGGTCGTCTGCGTCGGCCGCAACTACGCCGAACACGCCGCCGAGCACGGCAGCGAGGTGCCGAAGGAGCCGCTGCTCTTCCTCAAGCCCTCCACCTCGGTCATCGGCCCCCGGGACGCCATCCGGCTGCCGATCTTCTCCAAGCAGGTGGAGCACGAGGCGGAGCTGGCCGTGGTGATCGGCGCTCCGGGCGCCCGCCGCGCCGACCGGGCCGCCGCCGAGCGGGCCATCTTCGGCTACACCTGCGCCAACGACGTCACCGCGCGGGACCTCCAGCGCACCGACGGCCAGTGGACCCGCGCCAAGGGCTTCGACTCGTTCTGCCCGATCGGGCCGTGGATCACCACCGGCCTGGACGTGACCGACCTCGAGATCCGCTGCGAGGTGGGCCGCAACCCGGAGGAGATGGAGGTCCGCCAGATCGGCCGGACCCGGGACATGGTCTTCGACGTGCCGGCCCTGGTGTCGTACGTCTCCCACGTGATGACGCTGCTTCCGGGCGACATCGTGCTGACCGGCACGCCGGCGGGGGTTAGCCCGCTCACGGAGGGGGATACGGTCACCGTCCGGATCGAGGGCATCGGGGAGCTGAGCAACCCGGTGGTCCCCGTCGCCTGATCCGGTCATCAACCCTGTTTCCGCAGCTCAGAGGCGGTTTCGGGGTATCGATTTGGCCTCCGGGCACCGGGAAGGTAAGGTTTGTACCCGGCGCCGCAAGGGGCCGATGGGGTATGGGGTAATTGGCAGCCCGACTGATTCTGGTTCAGTTAGTCTAGGTTCGAGTCCTGGTACCCCAGCGCAATCGACGTTCGGAAGAACGTCGATCGCTGGATTCTGATGGAGTTCGGCACCCGCCTCGCCAAAGGCGGGCGACGGGTCTGGTAGAGTTCGGCGGCGCCGCTCGCGAGGGCGGTGCAGCAGGGAAGGTTCTGGCCCCGTCGTCTAGCGGCCCAGGACGCCGCCCTCTCAAGGCGGTAGCGCCGGTTCGAATCCGGTCGGGGCTACAGAAGCAGTGACAGCCCGTTCCACTCGTGTGGGACGGGCTTCGTCGTGTCCGGGCCTTCGTGTCCGGCCTCGCCGGTCGTGCGGGCTTGCGTGGTCGTGCGGGCCTTCGTGGTCGCGTTCCGGCCCGGCGTGCGGAGCCGACCGGGCGGCCCCGTCGTCGAGGGCGGGACCGGTGCCGCTAGACTACTGCCGCACCGTTCGTCAGGGCGGTGAAGCAGGAAAAGTGCCTGGCCCCGTCGTCTAGCGGCCCAGGACGCCGCCCTCTCAAGGCGGTAGCGCCGGTTCGAATCCGGTCGGGGCTACAGATCGCAACGGTCCGTCTCGCATCCGCGAGGCGGGCCGTTTCATGTCCTGCGCGGCCGGTGATCGACTCGACGTCAGTGACATCGGGGTGTCCGGGCGACTGCGACACCCCGACGTCACTGACGTCGAGTCGATCTTGTCCCGTCGGCGGGTTACAGGCCCGAGAGGCGTTGGCCGGCGCGGACGACGGCCATCGCGTGGCGTTCGCCGGGGCGGCGGCCGATGCGCTCGATGGGGCCGGAGATGCTGATGGCGGCGATCACACGGCCGGTGCGGTCGCGGATCGGCGCGGAGACGCTCGCCACACCCAACTCCCGCTCGGCGACGCTCTGCGCCCAGCCGCGACGGCGTACCTCGGCGAGGGTGCGACCGGTGAACTTCGACCGGGGCAGCAGCGGCATCACCGCCTCCGGGGGCTCCCAGGCGAGCAGGATCTGCGCCCCCGAACCGGCGGTCATCGGCAGCACCGAGCCGACCGGAACGGTGTCCCGCAGGCCGCTGGCCCGCTCGGCGGCGGCCACGCAGATGCGCTCGTCGGCGCGGCGCAGATAGAGCTGGGCGCTCTCGCCGGTGGCGTCCCGCAGCGCGGCGAGCAACGGCTCCGCCGCCGTCAGGAGCACGTCCGGCGCGGCGTTGGCCAGCTCACCCAGGCGTGGGCCGGGGCGCCAGCGACCCTGGGTGTCCCGTACCAGCATCCGGTGGATTTCCAGAGCCTGCGCGAGCCGGTGCGCGGTGGCTCGGGGCAGCTTGGTTCGTTCAACGAGTTCGGCCAGGCTGGCGCCGTCGACACAGGCGGCCAGGATGACCACCGCCTTGTCGAGAACGCCGACACCGCTCATACTGTGTCCCACAAGCCGAAACTTACCTCCCAGAATTTAGGATGTCCAGATGGTGGGAGTCACTCCTGAGCCGAGGACCCTGGCCGAGAAGGTCTGGGACGCGCACGTCGTACGGTCCGTCGCGGGCGAGCCCGATCTGCTCTTCATCGACCTGCACCTGCTGCACGAGGTGACCAGCCCGCAGGCCTTCGACGGGCTGCGCCTCGCCGGTCGCCCCGTCCGCCGCACCGACCTGACGATCGCGACGGAGGACCACAACACCCCGACCGGTTACGCGGACCCGTCGTTCCGCTCGCGCCGCGGCGATCTGCTCACCATCGCCGACCCGACCTCGCGTACGCAGATCGAGACCCTGCGCCGCAACTGCGCCGAGTTCGGCGTGAAGCTGCACCCGCTGGGCGACGAGAACCAGGGCATCGTGCACGTGATCGGCCCGCAGCTCGGCCTCACCCAGCCGGGCATGACGATCGTCTGCGGCGACTCGCACACCGCCACCCACGGCGCGTTCGGTGCGCTCGCCTTCGGCATCGGCACCAGCGAGGTGGAGCACGTGCTGGCCACCCAGACGCTGCCGCAGACGCGACCCAGGACGATGGCGGTGAACGTCACCGGCCAGCTCGGCCCCGGTGTCACCGCCAAGGACCTGGTGCTCGCCCTCATCGCACAGGTCGGCACCGGCGGCGGTCGCGGGCACATCGTCGAGTACCGGGGCGAGGCGATCCGGGCCCTCTCGATGGAGGGCCGGATGACGATCGCCAACATGTCCATCGAGTGGGGTGCCAAGGCGGGCATGATCGCGCCGGACGAGACCACCTTCGCGTACCTCAAGGGGCGGCCGAACGCCCCCACGGGCGCCGACTGGGACGCGGCGGTCGCCTGGTGGCGGACGCTGCCCACCGACGAGGGCGCGACGTTCGACGCGGAGGTCACCCTCGACGCGAGCCGGATCACGCCGTTCGTCACATGGGGCACCAACCCGGGTCAGGGCGCGCCGCTGGATGCGGCCGTGCCGGAGCCGGCGGAGTTCGTCACCGAGGCGGAGCGGACCGCCGCCCACCGCGCGCTGGAGTACATGGGCCTCACGCCCGGCACCCCACTGCGGGACCTCGCGGTCGACGTGGTCTTCGTCGGCTCCTGCACCAACGGTCGCCTGGAGGACCTGCGCGCCGCGGCCGACGTGCTGCGGGGCAACACGGTCGCCGACGGCGTGCGGATGCTGGTGGTGCCCGGTTCCGCGGCCGTGCGCGAGGCCGCGGAGGCCGAGGGACTGGACAAGGTCTTCACCGACGCCGGTGCCGAGTGGCGCTTCGCCGGCTGCTCGATGTGCCTGGGCATGAACCCGGACACGCTGTCCCCGGGCCAGCGCGCCGCCTCCACCTCCAACCGCAACTTCGAGGGCCGCCAGGGCCGGGGCGGACGCACCCACCTGGTCTCCCCGCCGGTCGCCGCGGCCACCGCCGTGGTCGGTCGCCTGGCCGCTCCCGCCGACCTGTAGAAGGGGAAACCGCTGATGGACAGGTTCACCACCCACACCGGCACCGCCGTGCCGCTGCGCCGTTCCAACGTGGACACCGATCAGATCATCCCCGCCGTGTACCTCAAGCGGGTGACACGGACCGGTTTCGCGGACGGCCTGTTCAACGCCTGGCGGGAGGACCCGGAATTCGTCCTGAACGATGCCGCGTATTCCGGTGCGTCGATTCTGGTGGCGGGTCCGGAGTTCGGCACCGGGTCGTCCCGCGAGCACGCAGTGTGGGCGCTGCGCGACTGGGGCTTCCGGGCCGTCATCTCGCCCCGCTTCGGTGACATCTTCCGGGGCAACGCCCTCAAAGAGGGTCTGCTCCCGGTCGAGTTGGAATTGAAAGCGGTCGAGGAGATCTGGCATCTCGTCGAGGCCGACCCGACCACGCCGGTCACCGTCGACCTGACCGCGCGGGAGGTCCGGGCCGGGAACGCCACCTGGTCTTTCCCCCTGGACGACTTCAGCCGCTGGCGTCTGATGGAGGGCCTGGACGACATTGGACTGACCCTCCGGCACGAGGCCGACATCACCGCCTTCGAGGCGTCCCGCCCCTCGTTCCTGCCGTCGGTCGCATAGCCGTACGCCCCATCGCACAGCGGATTTCGCCCCCGCCGGTCCTGCCGGTGGGGGCGAATCCGTTGCGACACAAGGGCTTTTTTCCTGCGAATGTTTGTGTCCCGGCAGCACAGGGCATACCGTGCGCGCAGAATGGCTCGCGTCGGGTTAGTTGCACAATCGGGAGGAAGTCGTGAACAAGGCCGAGCTCATCGAGGCGCTCGCCGTTCGCCTGGGGGACCGGAAGACGGCGACGGCCGCGCTCGACGCGGTTCTCGCTGAGGTCCAGGCGGCGGTCACCAAGGGCGAGAAGGTGGCGATCACGGGATTCGGAGCGTTCGAAAAGCGCGTCCGGGGTGCCCGAACAGCACGCAATCCGCGGACCGGTGAGGCGGTGAAGGTCAAGAAGACGTCCGTCCCGACCTTCCGCGCGGGTGCCGGCTTCAAGGAGATGGTGGCCAGCGGCAAGGTGCCGAAGGCCACGGCGGCGGCGAAGAAGACCGCCACGGCCGCCACCAAGGCGACCGGCGCGAAGGCGACCGGGGCCAAGGCGACCGGCGCGAAGGCGACCATCTCCTTGAAGCCGGCACCCGCGCGGAAGGTCGGG